>CAZFML010000035.1:0-10932 GCA_964519975.1 uncultured Planctomycetia bacterium | reverse complement strand
TGATTGAGGGTGAAGCAGCAACTTTGCACTTGGAATATCTTCTGAATAAGAGTGATGAGACTGTAAAAGACTGGGAAGATATCTCCCGTCTGATTGACGAAAAAGTAGTTCACGGTTATTCGCGCAATAAAGTGTTTTACAATGTCTATGGGTACGGGGCTATATTTATTCAGGATTATTTAAAGAGAAACTCCTGGAACTGGTCGGCTCTGGATAAGCTGCACAAAGATTATCCTCAAACTATGGAAGAGGTTATGCATCCCGATGAGTATAATATAAAGTCTAAAGTTCGACTAGTAAAAGGCCTTTCTGATTCTACTAAAAGCTTAAGTGGTCTTAAAATTAAAGATTGGGATGAGGTTTATAGCAATAAGCTCGGAGAGTATCATCTCTTTCTTATGCTTGATGAAAAACTGGATAGGCAAGAGTCCAGGTCAGCCTCTTTAGGCTGGAGTAACGACCGTATAGATATTTATGAAAACAAAGGTCAAGGTCAGTTAATTGTTTTATTGAGCCAATGGGATACAGCCCAAGATGCCAGTGAGTTTTTTGAGGCTTACCAAAATTGGCTAGAAAAGAAAAAGTTTTCTCCTAATTCCAAAGATCCAGAAAATGACATTTTTGTTAACTCTCAAGAAGGCCAGGTAGCAGCTTGTGTGCTCAAGGGTAGTCAGGTAACAGTTATTGGTGCCAGGGATGTTGCTACAGAAGAGTTTGAATCAATAGTCAGGGAAGTTTTTCCTAAAACGAAAGCTGAAGTTGTAAAGCCCAAGCCTTCTAAAACAGTAAGCTCAGAACCGGAAAGGCCAGCTCGGGTTTCAACAGCCAGTGATGTTTCAAAAGATGTTTCTCAGAAGCCTAGCTTAGAGCTGTCGCTGGATGACCTAAACATGTCCAAAGAGGTTTTGCCGTCAGTGATGGCTTTTGGTGGTTTGTTAGCCGGATTGATCGGAGTTGCCTTTATACCGCTACTAGTGTTGTATATCTATATCTGTTTAACTTTACAAATTATGGCTAAGAAGACTGAAACCTCTAATGCCTGGATGGCCTGGATACCAGTCTTAAATTTATTTTTAATACCGAGGATTGCCCAGAAACCAGCTTGGTGGGGTTTGTTGCTTTTAGTGCCCTTGTTAGGAGTTGTGATTATGGCAATAATCGGGCTTAAAATTGCCGAAAGGCGAAATAAGCCCGGCTGGATAGGAATCCTAGTTATAATACCAGTAATTAATCTTTTTGTCTTAGGTTATTTGGCTTTTTCTAAGGATGGTTCTAAAGCTAAAAAAGAAGAACCAGCTAAGGAAGAGACCAAAGAAAACAATACTGAAAACAAGGAGTAATATTAAAATGTTAACTAAAACAAAAGCGAGGTGGATTATGAAGTTAGCAAAGGCTACGGTTATTTGCTTTTTAATTTTAGGTTTTTCTGGTTTTTTATTTGCTCAGTCGCCCGGAGAGGAGGATGACAGCCTGGATAAGACGGTGACTGAACGCACAAGCCTAATCGAGATCACCCGCTTAGAGGCAAAAGATCCACTTTACTCTATAGAGCTAAGAAGTGCTAGTTTAGAGGATTTCTTTCGCCTTCTGGCCCACGACTATGATATCAATGTTTTGGTCGATGACCGGGTTAACGGTACGATGAGCGCAAGTTTTACCAATATCTCTTTAGAAGCTGCTTTAGAGAATATCGCCCAAATGAATGGCTTAATCTTAGAAAAGAACAAGGGCGTTACTATCGTAAAGCCTAACTTGATTAACAAAACTATTATTTTTAAACATATTGATGCAGTAGCTTTTCTTAACGGTAATGCAGTAACTGCTATGGGTTCTCAGGCAACCGGAGATTCTGCCGGCGGAAGCACTACTGAGTTTGAGGCGGCCACTGGTTCTGAGGACGGAGGAGGCTTGGCCACAGTTTATGATCTTCTTTCGGATTTAGGACAGATTTTACTTGGTCGGCAAAGAAACCTAATTATGGTTATCGATTATCCGGAAAACGTCGAAAAAATCGAAAGTTTTGCGAAGGCCGTTGACGGAAAAATGGCCAGTAGAGTCTTTAAACTTAAATATATAAGTTCTCGTCAGCTTGCTACCGAAATAGAGGAAGAGGAAGATGGCGAGTGGTCCCTTGAAGCAGCCGGTGGTGCAGGTCAATAAGAATAAAGAGATTAGGTATTTAAGGAGGTAAACAATGCAGAGGCTAAAAGGGTCTGGTGATCGGATTGGTAGGTGTATAATTTGTTTTTTTCTGGCTTTGTTTTTAGTTCAGCCGGGATATGCTCAGACTGCATCAAATATGAAATCTTTGCTTTCTGAGCAAGGTCAGGTTCTTTTCGGTGATGAGCCGAACTCGATTCTGATCGTGGATTATCCCGAGAATATCGAGCGGGTCGAGGAGTATCTACAAATGGTGGATACTAAACCTAGGCAGGTTCATATTGAAGCCAGAGTAGTTGAGGTTAAGCTTCAAGGTGAGACCAGCTTAGGAATAGACTGGACCCTGTTTGCGACTACCGGCGGTTGGAACTTCGGGAATTTTGATATGTATTCAGGTACCGCCGCTCAAGGTATTCGGACTACCGGGGTAATTGATTATGATACTTTTAGCAAAATCAAGGATCCGCCGATAAGCGGATCTACTGCCAATACTGATCCTTTTACCTTAACTCTTTCTCATAATAATATTGATGTGGTTATGAAAGCTTTAGCCAACGATTACGACACTGATATTCTTTCAGCACCAAGTGTAACTACAATTAATAACCACGAGGCTGTAATTCAAATGACTGACATCTATCCCTGGGCTGAACCGACAGTTACTACAGTACAAGGCGCCGATCCGGAAATCAGCTATGAGATGAACTTTGAAGAAGCCGGGATAATTTTAAGCGTTACTCCGACTATCAGTGAAGACGGTGATATTATTATGGACCTTCAGCCGGAGATCAGTGAAAAAACCGATGATTATGATGTTACTATTGACCCGGGAGGAGGTTCACAGAGCGTTACCTATACTGTTCCGATTATTGAGACTCGTCAGGCCCGGACCAGAGTAGTGGTGGGAAGTGGAGATACCTTAATTATTGGCGGACTAATCAAAAACAAAGAAATTGAGTCCGAACTCAAGATCCCTCTTTTGGGTGACATTCCTTACCTAGGCTATCTTTTTAAAACCACTAGGAAGACCATGGATAAACGGGAACTGGTTATCTTTGTTTCACCGACAATCATGAAAGAACCTGAGATTGCTTATGCTGGAGAGCTTGAGAGGAAAATAAGAAAGGACATAGAAGGAGAGGAGTCAAAGATCGAGATGGTGCCTTTAAAAGAAGTTGGCCCTTTAAAGCGGCAGAAGGAAGAGACCTTAGCTGCCCAAGAGCGGGAAAAAGAAGAGGCTCTGGCTGCCAAGAAAAAAAGAAAAGAGCAAGCCCTAGCCAGAAAAGCCCAAGGCCTTTATAATAAGGCAGTCAGCCTTTATGCTGATGGCCGGGTTGAAGCAGCAAAGCAAGTTTTTGAAAAGGTTCTTCGCTATGATCCTGATCACAACGGAGCACTTAGGTTTCTGGAGACTAAGATTCCCGAGGCTCTTAGAGAAAAAAGAGCCGAGCTAGAACAGCCTGAATTGATAAGAGAGGTTAAAGCAAAGCCAGTAGTAAGGCAAGAATCTAGAACAGAAGCTCTTGACCAGGAAGAACTTGTCAGAGAAAGAGAAGCCGAGGTTACTAGAAGAGAACAAGAAGCTGAAGCTGCCAGAAGAAAACAGGAAGCTAAAGCACGTCTAGAAGAGAAGAGACAGAAAGAGGTTTTAGAAAATCAAGCCAAAGAGCTTTACAGCCAGGCTCTTTCCTTATACCGAAAAAAGAGGTATAATAAGGCTTACAATAAGTTTCAGCAGGTTCAAGCTGTAGTTGCTGGCTATGCTCGCAGCCAGTCCTACCTGGATAGGATCCCGGGTTTAATTGAGGCTCAACAGAAAAAAAGAGAGGCTGAAGCAGAGGCTGCCCGAAGAAAAGAGGCTGAATTAAAGGCCAGCAACCTTTACAAACAGGCTCTTTCGTTGTACAATCAGAAGCAATACTCACAAGCTCTGGGTAAATTTCAGGAGCTAGAGGCTTTTAGTCCCGGCTATCGGCACAGCGAGCGTTATTTAGCTAAAATTCCGGGGCTAATTGAGAAAGAGAGGCAGGAAAGAAGGGCCCGGGAAGTTAGAGAGAAAGAGCAGGCTATAGAAAATCAGGCTAAAGAAACATACAGGGTAGCTCTTTCTTTGTATCAGGTTAAAAAATACAAAGAAGCTTATGCAAAATTTGAAGCGGTTCAGAAACTTATGCCCGGATACCGCGAGACCAGCTATTATTTAAACAAAATTCCCGCGATTCTAGAAAGAAAACAGCGGGCTGAGCAAATTCGTTACAAGAAAGACCGCGAACAGGCAATCCAGGAGATGCTTAACGCCTGTGACTGAGTAGAGCTAATTATAGATCAGGATTTTAAAGATGCCAGAATCACCTAAGCCATCCATACCACCAAAGAACGATAAACCTTCAGCTAACGGAAAGCCTCCGGCAGGTCCAACCCCACCAGCTAAGGAAAAAAAATCAAGAAAAAAATTAGGCGAGATTTTAATTGAGCAGAAGGTAATTACCGAAGACATTCTCCGTCAAGCCTTAGCTGACCAGAAAGTGACCCGCCAGCGTCTGGGTGAGATCATGATTGAGCGGGGTTGGGTTCGGGCTGAAGACATAAATATTGCCCTAGCCGCTCAAATGGAAATTGAAACCGTAAGTCTTTCTGACTATGTTATCGATTCCCAGATATTGGCAATGATTACCGAAGAAGAAGCCCGAAAATATAAACTTATGCCTTTATTTAAAACCGGAACTGTTTTGTCGGTAGCCATGGCTAATCCTAACGACGTAGTGGCAATTGATCAGTTAAGACGTCAGACCAGTTTTCAGATAAAGCCTTTAGCGGCAACTGAAGGCGATATCTATTGGGCTATTGAGCAGCATTATCAGTCTTCAGGCACAGTAGACACTATCCTTTCCGGTATTGACATTGAGAAGTTGCAGAAAGGTGACTCTAAGCAAGAGATGGCAATTTTAAAGCTGGTTAATATGCTGATTACCCATGCGGTTCACGAGAAGGTTTCCGATATTCATATTGAACCGGAAAAAAACACAGTCAATGTCCGCTACCGGTTAGATGGAATCTTACATAAGCAGTACGTTTTACCCAAGTCTTTGCAGGGAGCAGTTACCTCACGAATAAAAATTTTAGCTACCCTGGATATTTCTGAAAAACGCTTGCCTCAGGACGGAAGAATCAGGATGCGGGTTGAAGGAAGAGAAATAGACTTTCGTGTCTCAACTTGTCCTACGGTTTCCGGAGAAAATACGGTTTTGCGTATTCTTGATAAAAGCGGCTTAGCTTTGGGATTGGAGTCTTTAGGTTTTCCTAAAAATGACCTTGAACGCTTTAGGGAGATGTTTACGTCACCTTACGGGATAATCCTGGTAACCGGACCCACTGGTTCCGGAAAGACCACTACCCTTTATTCGGTCTTACAGCAGCTTAACCAGGAAGACGTTAATGTTATGACCGTTGAGGATCCGGTTGAATATCAATTTCACGGTATGCGCCAGGTAATGGTTAACTCTTCAATCGGTCTGACTTTTGCCAGTGCTTTGCGTAGCTTCTTGCGCCAGGATCCGGATATTGTTATGGTCGGAGAAATCCGCGATCTCGAAACTGCTGAAATTGCGGTTCAGGCAGCCTTAACCGGACATTTGGTTTTATCTACCTTGCATACTAATGATGCTCCTTCAGCTTTTACCCGTTTAGTTGAAATGGGGGTTGAGCCGTTTTTAGTATCCAGTTCTCTTTTGGGTGTTTTAGCCCAGCGTTTAGTGCGTAAGGTCTGCCAGAAATGCCGCCAGGAGTATGAACCTGATCCAGCGGTGATTAAGAATTTAGGCCTTGAGGGTAAGCTTAAGCCGGGCCAGAAGCTTTATAAGGCTGTAGGTTGCTCGATTTGTAATAAAACCGGTTATAAAGGAAGGTTAGGAATTTATGAGCTTTTAAACAACACGGCGGGTATTCAGGGTTTAGTTCTTAAGCGGGCTCCGGCTAATGAGATTAGGGATTTGGGCTTAAAACAAGGTCTGGTCAGTTTACGCGATGCAGCTATGGAGAAGCTTTTAGCCGGGCTTATTACCGTGGAAGAGGTCTTCCGGGTTACCCAAGAAGTTGAAGATTGAAAACTATATGGTATAATCAAAGAGAGCAAGGAGAGAGTATGTTTTATTCTAAAATAAGCAAGAAAAGCAAAGGGTTTACTTTAATTGAGTTATCAGTGGTTATTGCCATAATCACTATCTTGGCTTCAATTTCAATACCCAATGTTACTCGTTATCTGCAAAAATCCCGTGATGCCAAGCGGATTTCTGATATTCAGGTTTTAAGCTTAGCTATTGAGAGTTTTTATGACGATAACGGTCATTATCCGGGTTTCGATGATAGTCCGACCCCGGGTACTGTAGAAATAGGTTCTAACGGTGATTGTATTGGTGTTGTCGGACGTCGGCACGCTACAACCGGTCCTTGTCGACCTGGCATTGATAGTACCAATCGAACTGACGGCGCTGTAGATATTGTTCTGCGAACTTATATCCAAGGACCAGTGCCTCGTGATCCCTCATATGATAACCAGCCTGATGACTTTTGGTATGGTTATGATCCTCATCACAGCTATTTTATGCCTACTTGGATTGATTGGAGTGTAGATCCAGCTGTTTGTCATGATTTGTTGTATCCCAATGCTATGGGAGCCGGTGTTGTTAATCCTGCAAATAATAATACCGCAGTCATAAACGTACGGCGTTTTGAAACTCATACTGTTGAACAACATCGCGATACTTGTGGCGGTGGAACTTTAGAGATAGATGTTTCTGATTACAATGTTGCTTTTAGTGAAATTGGTCACGGAAGTGGTCTACCCAATACACAGTAATTTTTAAGGGTTGCTTTTTTGATAAATTATGTTATACTTCCCATTGAGCGAAGTTAAATATAGATCGGGTTTGAACAGAATTGTAGGGAGAAACCAAAAGGAGGTGCGCATGAGAAAAGGTTTTACCCTGATTGAGTTGATAGTTGTTATTGCTATTATTGCCATTCTCGCAGCAATTATCGCTCCTAATGCCTTTAAAGCAATTGAAAAGGCTAGCCGTTCAGCTACTATTGCTGACTGGCGGACCATGAAGACAGCATCTATGTCCTTCTACGCTGATACTGGCACTTGGCCGGCTAACACCTGTGAAGAAGCGCTTTTACAGGACAGATTTAACTCTAGTGAGGCTGGTTGTATCGCCGTAGGCACTGGTGGTATTTCTGGTTGGGACGGACCCTACATTGAGACGTGGCCAGCCCATACTCGCTGGGGCGGAATCTACTCTTATATTCGCAACGACAACATTAGCTGGAACATTTCCGACTGCACTCCTACCAATGCTGGTGGAACTAATGGCAGGTATATCGGACAGAATGGAACACCGACTGCAGTCAGAGAAGATTTGGATGAGCAGGTTGACGGCACAAACAGCACAGCTTGTGCTGGTCCAGAAAATTGTGGTCAGCATCGTTGGGACACTAACAATTCGTTTATGCTAATTTCAGCTGACGGAACAGTGCTTAACTAAGAAAAGTTATTTAGTAAGTATTTTAACCCCCTCTTTTATCATTAGAAAGAGGGGGTTTTTTTTGAGCAATTTAAGTCAGCAAGTTTTTTAGACAAATTTTTAAAAAATAATTGACCTTTTCGGTATTCTGGCTATAATATTTATAGTCATTTATTATTTATAACCTTAAACCTATGAACTCATTGCTTTCACTATCGGGAATCCGCAAAAAATTCAGAAAAACTGAAGTCCTTAAAGGCATTGATCTTCAAATTCAGAAGAGTGAGATTTTTGGCCTTTTAGGGGTAAACGGCGCTGGAAAAACTACCCTTATCCGTTCGATTTTAGGCTTATTGAGAGTTGATGCGGGTCAGATTTTGTTTAAGGGTAAGCTTTGTAAACCGGAAAACATCCAGCAGAGCTTTGGCTTCCTGCCGGAAAATTTTCTCCCTCCGAAAAATCTTAAAGGCCGCGAGTTTCTTAAGATCCTCGGCTCAGGCTTTAATTTAAAAGCTAAAGACGTAGATTCATTCCTGGATTTAGTCGGATTGCTTAAAAACGGCTCTAAATATATCCGGGCTTACTCCCGGGGAATGATTCAGCGTTTAGGTCTGGCAACTTGCTTGCTTAAAGATCCGGAAGTTATCATCTTGGATGAGCCGACTTTAGGCTTAGACCCCTTAGGCCAGAAGCAGGTTTTGCGAATTATCTCGGATTTAAACCAGCGCGGCAAAACTCTGTTTTTCTCATCGCATATCCTTTCCCAGGTTGAGCAGTTAAAGGCGCGGATTGCCATACTTGACTCAGGAGTTATCGCCTGTGTGGCTAAAGTGGATGAGATTTTAACTAAGCATAATGCTTCTTCGTTAGAAGAGGCATTTTTAAAAGAGGTAGAGCATAAGTGAAGAAGTTTTTGTCGGTTTCAGCTCTAAACTTTAAAGAAGCAATGCGGGATAAGTTTTTCTTAGGTGTGGTTTTCTTTTTTGTATTTTATCTTTTTTTCTGTATGTTTTTAGGAAAGCTTTCAGTTGGTCATGTTGAAAGAGTGCTGCGTAATGCCGGATTAGTGGGAATTGAGCTTACTGCTATAATTTTAGTCATTTTTAGTTTTACCTTTAGTTTTTTCCGGGAAAAAGAAAATCGTATCCTGGAGGTTTATCTGTCTAATTTTCGGCCGACCACCTGTATCGGCGGAAAAGTTTTTGGTTATATCTTACTTTCCGCTCTCTATCTACTTTTAGCCGGTTTAGGCTTTGCCGGGCTGCTTTATTTACATAAAGCTTTTGTGGGTTCGGTTCTGGTGGCTTTATATCCAGTGTTTTTAAAAATTGTGGTTATTATTTTTTTAGCCTCGTTATTTTCGACTCTTTTTTCATCGGCCACAACTTCAGTTCTGTCGTTACTTTTTGTTTATGTTTCAGCTGAAGCTATTCCTTCGGCCTTGGCAATTGTCAAGGCTTACGGAAGTCAGATTCAAAAAGTTTTTATCAAAGGGGTTTATCTTTTCCTTCCCAATATGGATAAACTGGACATTAAGGCGCTTTCAGTCTACGGCAAAACCCCTCCCTTGGGGTTTTTGTTAGGCATCAGTCTGCATATTGCGGTGTACTGTTTATTCTTATGGTTAATAAACTTATTTATCTTCAAGAGAAGGGAATATTAACTTTTCTCACTTTTGTCTTTTGTCTTGCAGTTATTCCTTTCCTTTCCCTGCGTCTGCAAGCCCTACCCCCTTTGACTGCTGAACGCATACTCATAGTTGCACCAGACGAATATTTAAAGAACATTAAAGGCGGTTTTAGAAACCTGTTAGCTGATGCCTACTATATCCGCGGAGTTCTGGCTATTACCGATGAGTTTGAAAGCCGCCAGGAACGAATTGACTGGATCCAGGCTGTTTTTAAAGCTTCGGTGTTACTTGATCCTGACATGCTTCAAGCTTACTTTTTTGCCGGTTCAGCTATCGTAAACAGCAAGGCCGAGCTTAAAAAAGGTAACCAGTTTTTGGAGGAGGGGTTAGTTGTAAGTCCCGGCTACTGGCAGATTCCCTACTGGATTGGTTTTAATCACTACCTTTTAGGTGATTACCTTAAGGCTGCCGAATATTACCGGCGAGCCTCAAAGCTTGAGGGAGCGCCCAACTATCTAAAGAGTAACCAGCCGATGCTTTACTACCGGGCTGGTGAGCCGCGTTTGGGATTGATGTATTTGGAGGGCTTGCTGAGATCAGTTAATGATCCTGATCAGCTTAAATGGCTTAAGCTTAAAATCGAGTGGCTTAAAAATATAGTTATCTTACAAGACGCAGTTGAGCAGTTTAGGCAGAGCCATAAGCGGCTTCCTGCAGGTTTAGAGGAGTTACTGGAGAAAGGTCTAATTGCCGAAATACCTGAGGATCCTTTTGGTTCTGGCTACTACCTGGGTACTGAGTCCGGAAAGATAAGAAGTTATATGGGCGGCGGACCGAAGCCGGAAAGTCTTAAAAATAAAGATGAGGTTTCAAAGTCAAGGAGCAGCTGTTCAAAATGAAAAAACTAAAGTTAGGTTTCAGTCTTACCGAGTTTATTCTGGTAGTAGCAATTATTGCCATGGTATCAGTAACGATCGGGATTTCGCTTTCAAGCCTTTCGCCGCGTAAGCTGGAAAATGAAGTCCAGAAGTTAGTGGGCGATCTTGCCTGGGCCAGGTCAATGTCAATTTCAACCCACAATCACTACCGGATTGATTTTGATATAGTAGAAAACGGAGCCATTGATGCCGCTGATCTTAATACCTATATTATCTATCGGGTTGATCCTACGAATTTAACCAGTGAAGTTGCAGTAAAAAGAAGAGTTCTAAATGTTGATGGTATTGATTTAATTCCTGGTGTGGTTCCGCCGTCTCCTTTGGTTGAATTTGATTTCAGAAACCCCCAGGGCAGTTTAAACGATGTGGTTGCAGACCCTTTAATAATTCAATTGTGGAGCGGTTCGGACGGAGTTAATATAACTATCCGTAACTTAACCGGCCATGTAAGCTGGGAGCGTTTATGTATGTTTTTCCTATTCAGTCTTTTAGTCTTATCGAGGTTGCAGTAACCGTAACCGTTTTGGCGGTTATTGTTGCCGGGATTGTTCCGGCAATTAACAACGCTTTAAAGCGGGCTCAGATGTCTTTTCGTAAATCCACGGCCCACCGCTTAGCTCAAGAAAAAATCGAAGATTTAGAGGGAAGCAATTTAAACAACACTTTTTTTGATAACTTATTT
>CAZFML010000034.1:10082-11251 GCA_964519975.1 uncultured Planctomycetia bacterium | reverse complement strand
AGCCCAGGAGAGGAATCGAACCTCCAACCTGAGGTTTACAAAACCCCTGCTCTGCCGATTGAGCTACCTGGGCAATTTTACTTATAAAGAACTTTTAAAAGCTTTCGGCAAATAATCTATTACATCAGAAGCAACTAAACAATTTTTAGTTTTCTCTTTGGCGGCTAAATCCCCGCTTAAACCGTGTAAATAAACTCCGTATTTTGCGGCATCAAAACAGTTTAAGCCTTGGGCAACCAAACTTGCGATAATTCCCGAAAGAACATCTCCCATGCCAGCGGTAGCCATTCCGCAATTACCGCTGGTATTCTCAAAAACTTTCTTGCCGTTAGTTACCAAGCTGCGATTACCTTTAAGAACAAGGGTTAGATTATAACTAAGAGCAAAATTTACCGCAAGTTCATTTCTTTTTTTCTTAACCAGATCAATGCTCTTTTTTACCAGGCGGGAAAACTCTCCGTAATGAGGAGTAACTATCAACTTTTTATTTTTTCTTCTCTTTAGAACCCTGATGTCAGAAGCTAAAGCTGTTATAGCGTCAGCATCAAGCACAACTGGCTTATCGACCGATTTAAGAATATTAAGAATTAGTCTACGGCTACACTGCTTTAAACCGGCTCCCGGGCCAACAACTAAAACATCACTCCTTTCGAGAACTGGTTCTATCTGTTTAAAAGAGCTTTCGCAAAGACAGCCCTCTTTTTCAGAAAGCGGCAAGCTCATCTCTTCGGTCAGTTTAATCTCAAAAATACTGTTTAAAGATTTAGGCACCGCTACTCTAACTAAGCCAGCACCGGACTTTAAGGCCGCTTTAGCCGCAAGGCAGACCGCTCCGGTAAGACCCGGGGAGGCCCCAACAATTAAAACGTATCCGTAATCTCCCTTATGAGTATTGGGATTGTTTCTGTGCAACTGCGCAGGCAACCGCATAGTCTTGAATATGGGTTATTGAAAGAAATATATCGACGCCAATATCTTTTTTAAATCTACAATAAGGCGCCCCATTTTCTCTATTAAGGACAATAATATCGGTTAAAGCCAAGGGATGTTCTTTAGAAATAGCTTTTATTACCGCTTCTTTAGCTGCAAAACGAGCTGCCAGACGCTGATAATACATTTTACCTTTAGATATATTTTCTAACTCTTCGGGGTTAAATACCCGGTTACAA
>CAZFML010000034.1:0-10072 GCA_964519975.1 uncultured Planctomycetia bacterium | reverse complement strand
AATCTCCCCACTTATCGATTGCTGATTTAAGCTTCTCTATCTTTATCATATCTATGCCAACGCCAACTACCATAGTTAAACCCTACTCCTCAATTAAAGAAACCATCTCCTCTACCGCCACCGGAAAACCTACCAATACCGAACGGCAAACAATTGAGTGGCCGATGTTAAGCTCGCTAATTCCTCTGATCTTGGCAATTGACTTCACATTCTTATAATCCAAACCATGACCAGCGGCAACAGAGAGATCCTTAACTCTGGCAAACTTTACTGCCTCTTTTATCTTAGCTAACTCACTCTTAAATCTACTGGCAGTTTTAGCTTCGGAATATTTACCGGTATTAATCTCAATAATTTCTGCCCCTAAATCTTTGGCCTTAGCAATTTGTCCTTTTATCGGATCGATAAATAAACTTACCTTTATCCCGGCTGTTTTTAACTCGCCGAGGGCTTTTTTAACTTTAGCTCCGTTTTTTATAAGATTAAGGCCTCCTTCAGTGGTTAACTCCCGCCTGCGTTCAGGAACTAAAGTTGCTTGATCAGGACGCAGTTTTAAAGCAAAGGAAACAATATCTTTATTAGCCGACATCTCTAAATTAAGCGGGATTCCTACGGCCTGCTTAATAAGAATGGCGTCGCGTTCCTTTATGTGCCTTCGGTCTTCTCTTACATGCACAACTATAGAGTCAGAACCGGCATATTCGGCACAAATAGCTGCTACTACCGGATCGGGATAAGAAGTTCCTCTAGCCTGACGCAAGGTAGCGACATGATCGACATTAACGCCCAACCTCACGCTGCTTGTCCCCCGCCGGTAATCGTTGCCGCTACATACAACCAAACAAAAATAGCAATAACCAAAGATATAAGTTTAAGCCAAAAATTATGGGTAACCGCTTTTTTGATATTAATCTTTTTTAAAATTTTCATAAACTACCTCGCTTGAGTTTATCTTTCATTAAACTTTAAGCCTATTGAGATTTTGTCAGCTGTCCTTTAAGAATTGTAAACAAATCGTTGGGGGCTAAATTCCTGCTTAACTGCCCACCGATAGCCAAAGAAATCGAACCGTTTTCTTCAGAAACAGTTATGACAACTGCATCGGAATGCTCAGAAAGCCCTACGGCAGCTCGGTGACGCATTCCTAAGGTTTTCTCCAGGGCCGGATTCTCGCTCAGAGGAAAGAGGCAGGAAGAAGCGATTACTTTTGTTCCCTCAATAATAGCACCACCATCATGCAAGGGGGCAAAAGGATAAAAGATATTCTGAAGCAGTTCTGACGAAAGATCGGCATTTAAGGTTACGCCGCTTTCAATAAATTTTTTAAGACCGATTTCTCTTTTAATGGCAATAAGGCCGCCGACTTTTTTCCGCGAAAGAACGCTGCTGGCTGCGACGATTTCCCGCAAGCTGTTCTCTATCTCTTCCTTTTTCGGTTCGATGTAAAAGATATGACGTTTGCCTAAATGGATAAGACCGTCGCGCAACTCCGGCTGAAAAATAATAACTACCAGGATAATAAAAAAAGCAAAAAAATAGGCAAGCAATCTAGTTAATACCGGAAAACTTAAAAAATGAAAAGCTAAAAGGGCAATTACTAAAATTACTATTCCCCGGAGAAGGTAAAAAGCTTTGGTACCCTTTAAAAAAAGAAATATCCGGTAAATAACCAGCCAAAGGATTATTATTTCAACGATATTTTTCCAGGTTAAGTTTGGTAACACTAAATCCATCAGTTATTAATAATTTTTGAAGCTACCTTTAAAGCCTCAACAGTTTCCGCTACGTCATGGGTACGCAAAACATTTGCCCCCCGAATAACCCCGAGAATGGCCGCTGAGAGGCTGCCTATTAAACGCTGCTGAGGATTACGATTAACTATTTTACCAATAAATGACTTACGCGACAAACCCAAAAATAAGGGCAGACCAAAAATTTTAAACTTATAAAGCTCATCGATAAGTCTTAAATTATCCTCGAATCTCTTGCCAAAACCGATTCCGGGATCAATCATTATTTGGTTTCTGTCTATACCTTGGCTTTGGCAAAATGACAAGCGCTGCTTAAAGAAGTCTAGGACCTCGCCAACAACATCCTGATAGCTGGGATTAGACTGCATGGTTTTAGGTTTCCCTTTCATATGCATAAGAATACAGCCTAACTTGTAACGCTTAATCAATGAGGCTTTACGAAAATCGCCTCCTAAAGCCGTAATGTCATTAATTATATCAACCCCTTCTGCTGCTGTCTGTTTAGCTACCTGGTATTTATAGGTATCTATGGAAATTAAAACTTTATTAAACTTTTTTCTAATTGCTTTTAAAGTCGGGATTACTCTGGCTAGCTCCTCTTTTTCCTTGACTGGTTTGGCAAATGGCCGGGAAGACTCACCGCCGATATCAATAATCTTTGCGCCGGCTTTTACCATCTTCTCTACTTCCTTTAGTATTAAACTCTGATTCTTATTAAACCAGCCGTCTCCGGAGAAAGAGTCAGGGGTTAAGTTAATAATTCCGCAAACTAAAGGCTTAGTTATTTTAATTCTTTTGTCGCCAGCCCTAAAATTATAACTTTGTTTATAGATATTATCTAAATAGCCGGATAAAGTTTGAGAGATCTCTTTTAGACCAAAGGTTTGATCTTTAAGTTTCTCGCAGAGAGCTTTTAGCTGACTGTGATTGCCAAAAAGCAAAGCTTGGGTTTTTATATTCTTTACTAAGGCGTCTCTTTCAATGGCAGCGTCTGAACCCTGAGAAAGAAGATGCTGCTTTAAAATATTTGCCTCCCAAGACTTAATTCCCTCGACTTTAAAAGCCGAGCATAAACATTTAGAAGATAAAATCCTTATACCTTCCTTGCTCACACCCAAGGAATTCATTAACTCCTTAGCTTCTTGTTCGCTTTTTACTGCTACCGGCGTTATCTTCATCTTTAAAACCAATCAAGTCCTTTACTTCTTCGGCATCCAATACTTCCTTCTCAAGCAAAGCCTGGGCTAATATTTTTAACTTAGACTTATTGTCAGAAATAAGCTTTTTAGCTCTGGTACAACATTCATCAATAATACGTTTAACTTCTTCATCGATAATCTTAGCGGTTTCTTCGCTGTAGTCTTTTTCTCTGATCAGGTCGCGACCTAAAAATATCGGTCCGTGCTCTCGGCCTAAAGTATAGTTACCTAAACGCTCGCTCATTCCATAATCACAAACCATCTGTCGAGCAACCTGAGTAACCTTTACTAAATCATCGCTGGCTCCGGTAGTAATATCACCTAAATTTATCTCTTCAGACACTCTTCCGCCGAGCATCACCGTAATTGAACCTAAAAGCTCTTTTTTAGAGCGGTGCCAGCGATCCTCGCGCGGCGGAGTAAAAGTATAACCTCCGGCCACTCCCCGGGGTATAATCGAAACTTTAGATAAAGGATCGACCTCAGGGATCAACAAAGAAAGCAAAGCATGCCCGGCCTCATGGTAGGCGGTTAATTCTTTCTCGCGCTTAGAGATTATCCGACTCTTTTTCTCCGGCCCCATGATTACCCGTTCGATTGACTCTTCAAGCTCTGACTGTTCTACTGATTCTTTACCGTGTCTGGCAGCCATAAGTGCAGCTTCATTACAAAGGTTCTCTAGATCAGCTCCTGAAAATCCCGGTGTTTTCTGGGCCACGGCTTTTAAATCAACTCCTTTGGCCAGACGAATCCTTCGGGTATGAACTTTCAAGATCCCTTCTCTTCCCTGGATATCGGGAGCATAAATAACAATATGACGGTCAAACCTGCCGGGCCGAAGCAGAGCTGGATCTAAAACATCAGGCCGGTTAGTTGCCGCCATAACAATAACTCCGATTTCAGTCTGAAAACCATCCATCTCAGTAAGCAGCTGATTTAAAGTTTGCTCGCGCTCATCATGGCCTCCGCCGACTCCGGCAAAACGCTGCCGACCGACAGCATCTATCTCATCAATAAAAATAATACAACCTTTACTTTCCGTTTTAGCTGCCTTTTTAGCTTGCTCAAAAAGATCCCTTACCCGGGAAGCACCAACTCCTACAAACATCTCTACAAAATCTGAACCACTTATGCTGTAAAAAGGAACTTTAGCTTCTCCGGCAACTGCCTTAGCCAAAAGGGTTTTTCCACAGCCAGGCGGACCGACCAGCAGTACTCCTTTGGGGAATCTGCCGCCCAAACGCTGGAACTTTTTAGGATCTTTTAAAAACTCAATTACCTCTTCTAACTCCTCTTTAGCCTCATCAATTCCAGCTACATCGCCAAAGGTAACCCCAGTGGTTTTTTCCTTATCCAAAAGTTTAGCCCGTGATTTTCCAAAACCCCAAACCCGGGAACCCATTTGATTGCCTTTATAGGAAAAATACCAGAGAAAAACTATAAAAATAATTATCGGGCCTAAAGAGAATAAAAGATTGAGAAGAAAAGTCCGCGGCGGCTCAACTTCAAATTCATCAACATTCTTTCTTAAGAGAGCGATGAGTTCCTTATCTTCCTGGGGTATATGCAGATAAAAACGCCCACCGCCAGCAGTATCAGTAAAGGTTCCTTGGATTAAGTTATCAATCAGCTTAACTGACTCTATCTGGGGGTTCTCGAGATTATGTTCTAGCTTGTAATAAAAATCACTATAGCTGAGTTTTTTTACTAGACCGCTCAAGGTAGAGTTAAAAAAGCTGGTAACCCAAACAATACCCAAAAATACGGCCATTATAAAAAAACCGGAACGTAAGAAATTGTTATTGGGAGCCTTATTTTTTTTAGGGGGTTTTTTCTGATTCATCTTTAGCTATTATACTGTAACAGCCTATAAAATCAAGGATTGAATAAGCAGGCAATTTGCCTCTTTCTTTACCAAAACTGAAGGTAAATCGACCACACTGCCGGTCGGCCTAGATAAGACTAAGTCCCGCAACTCATCTAGGTGTCGGCTCTCTAGGCGGCGGCTATGGCCCTGAACTTCTTCGATGGCAATTCTGATTACATTAGCAAAAATTGCTTCCGGCAACTCCTTTAAGCTTTTCAGCTTCAAACCCAGTCTGTTTTTTCCTTCTCTAATTTTAAGCGAAAGAAAAGCCTTGTAGGAAAAATCATGCAAAAAGGAATAATCTAGACAGATATTGCCGGCAGCTCTAGCAATATTATCAACTATATTGGGATTTAGCTCTTTGAGCAAGGGTAGCAATTTCAAACGTATGCGGTTTCGAAAAAACTTATCTTCCAAGTTGCTTTTATCAAGACAGTAGTCGATTTTATTTTCTTTAAGCCAGCTAAGGATATCGGACTTGTTAATTTCAATTAAGGGCCTTACAACCTTAAGGCTTCTAAACTTTGACTCGGGCAGAAAGCCTCGTAAACCTTTTAGCCCTGTTCCACGAATTAAGCGCATAAGTACGGTTTCAACTAAATCATCCTTATGATGGGCCAGAGCAATTTTTTTAAATTTGGTCTGGCGAGAACACTTTAGAAAAAAATCAAATCTTAAATTTCTGGCGGTCTGCTCCAGAGAATCTCCCTTAAAAAAATCAGCAACCTTTTTACTTTCTGAGATAAGTTCTAAACCTAAAGCCTTACAGCTGTTTTTAACAAAATCCTCCTCAAGGTTGGCTTCCTTGCGCAGCTGGTGATTAAAATGAACGCAGATAAGCTTTAAAGAGTACTCTTTCTGCACTTTTAGAAAAAGATGTAAAAGACAAAGCGAATCCGGACCGCCGGAAATTCCTAAAAGCAGCTTATCTTTCTTCTTTAGTAAGCCGTATTTTTTTACTGTGTTTCTAAAGGTTTGTTCTAACATCTTAAATCTTTAAGCAATTTTTAAGAGATTTTACTATTATATCATATTTGTTATAATGGGCTCGTGAATATTTTGGCGATAAATCCCTGGATAATTGACTGTGCAGCCTATGATTTTTGGCTTAAACCCTATGGTTTTTTAGTAATCCTTACCTACCTAAAGAGTAAAGGAGTCGAGATAGATTATATTGACTGCCTGGATAAAAAGGTCTCCCAAGGCACTTTTGGCCGAGGAAAATACTATTCCGAAATTATAAAAACACCTGCCCCGGCTAAGGCTATTCCCAGATATTTTAAACGCTACGGCCTATCAGAGGCTGAGTTTACAAGTCAGCTCCAAAACAAAAATCCCGACTACATTTTGATTACTTCATCAATGACCTACTGGTATCCGGCAATTAAAGAACTCAGCTGCCTGCTTAAACTCAAGTTTCCTAAAACTCCTATTATCTTAGGTGGTACTTATGCCAGCCTCTGCCCTGATCATGCTAAAAAGGAAAATCTTTATGACTTTGTTTTTACAAATTCGGAACTGGATAAGTTCTTCAAATTAATAAACTGCTCACTCAATCTAAAAGGGCTGCTGCTTACCCTTCCTGACTATGAAAGCTTTTACTCCTCGCTTGACTATACAGTACTGCGAACCTCTTGGGGATGTCCTTTTGACTGTAGTTTCTGTGCCATAAGAAAACTGGCTTGCGATTTTTTTAGAATACCTAAAAAGAAAATTCTCGATTTTATTCTGAAATACAGAAAACAAGGACAAAAACATTTTGTTCTTTATGATGATGCCTTTCTTTATAACCCCGAATATGCAAAAGAACTCTTAAGCCAAATCGTAAAACTAAACTTAAGCCTGAATTTCCACACCCCTAATGCTCTGCATTTACGCTTTTTGGATCTTGAAACCGCAAAACTGCTTAAAACTTCCGGATTCATCAATCCTCATTTTGGATTGGAAACTTTAAACCCCAACCTACAAAAAACCTGGGGAGATAAAGCAACCAAAGAAGATTTAATCAAAGGTATAGAATCTCTTAAACAAGCCGGGTTTAATGAAGGTGAGTTTAGTGTTTACCTGCTTTTAGGCTATCCCGATCAAAACCTAGAAGAGCTAAGGCTTGATGCCGAATTCATTAACAAACAAGGGGCCAGAATTTCCCTGGCTGAATTTTCGCCGGTTCCGGGAACTAAGATTTTCCAAAACCACCAGCAAATACTTGATGAACCCCTGCTTCAGAACAACTCTTTATTTGGATTTTTCCAAAAGGAAAGAATAAAAGAATTCTGGGAAATAAAAAATTATGTCCGGAATCTAAACAAGAATCTAAACTAAAACTCCTCCCACTCCCGGAGCCTATCTTCGGAAAAAAACAGCTTCAAAGACCTTTTTTCATAAATCCAATATTCATAACCTTCGAGATTGGTTTTTACTTCATCGGGAAGTCCTAAGTGGGCGATTACCTCATTCTTGTTATCACCTAAAACAATACCCTCTCCATCCTTAACCACGTAATAATCCTTCTTAGCAACTCCTTCACCGAACCTTTGCTCTATATCTAATCCCGCGGCTCCATCGCGTACTCCGGTATAGTCGCGCATCTGAACACACCCGGCAATAACTATAGTTAAAATTGCAATACTAAAAATAAATCTTAACCTCATCATCCACCTCCCTTTATAGTTCTATTTCTTTACCAACCTTTATCTCTAAGAAATTCTCCCCGTAGGCGTCTTTAAAAATCTCTAAGGCATTAAAACCCGTACAGTGTGAAGGTCCAACTTTTTCTACGCCGGATTTTTTTAACTCATTGACAATGTAGTTGATTGCTCTTTTGTCTTCATCGATAAGATGAAATCCGCCGATTAAACAATACAAGTTAGACTTAGGAAAAATCTCTTTTGCTTTCTGAATTAAAGTTAAAACTCCCGGATGAGCACAACCAAAGATAACTGAAATTCCTTTAGGGCTATTCACCAGCAAAGCCTGTTCTTTTATCTTACTACCCTTATAAAGAATTGACAAGCAGCCAGTAGTATAGATATTGTTTGCGATTTCCTCTGGACCTTCAATCACTTTAGACTTATACCCTGAAAGTTGCCCACCAAACTCTTCTAAAAAATCCGAGCAGGCAAGAACCTCCATATTCTTGTTAGCTTTAAGTAAACTCTTCAACCCAGCTCGATGATCCCAGTGGTTATGCGAAATAACTACTTTCTCTATTTTGTTTATATCTACGGCTAAAGCTTTTAAGTTACTAAGTAAATACTCTGGCTTCTCAGCTGTATCTAATAAGACTTTATCATCAATTAAGTAAGCTGTGCCCCAGCCGCTGTAATAGTTATTGCTGAGCGCTTCTTTATCAAAAATTATTTTAATCTTCATCTTGGTTCTTGCGCTCTCCAAAAATTGCTGTACCTATCCTTACTAAGTTAGCTCCTTCTTCTATTGCTATCTTCCAGGAAGAACTCATACCCATTGAAAGATATTGCCAACTGAGCCTAGAGCCGTAATCTTGACCGATTTCATCAAATAACTGTTTGGTTTTTTTAAAATAAGGTCTTAAATCTTTAGGATCGTCAAGCCAGGGCCCCATAGTCATAAGTCCCATTGGTTTAAGATTAGGAAAACCAAGCAGCTTTTCTAAAAACTCTTTGGAATCTTGAGCTAAAACCCCGGTCTTCTGAGGCTCAGCTGCTGAATTAATTTCAATTAAAACCGGCATTAGCTTATCTATCTTTTTGCACTCTTTATCTAAAACCGAAGCTAACTCTAAAGAGTCCAAAGTCTCAAACAAATCAAATAACATAACTGCCTCCTATGCTTTATTGCGTTGCAAGTGGCCAATGAGATGCCATTTAACCTTTCGACCAATAGCTTCGAATTTAACTTTAGCCTCTTTTGCATAGTTCTCACCGATTATTCTAGCTCCGGCTGAAATTGCCTCTTTTACTTCATCGATACTACGCTCTTTGCCAGCCACAACCAACTCAACACTTTCGGGTAAACTTTTTAAAATATTTTCAATATTTTCTTTTATCATTTTATTGCTCGCTACTTACAGCTCTGAATTGCCTTCTCCCGTCATAAAACGAAGATATCAGTTCGACTTCAGAACCTAAAAATTGTTTTATCTGTTCTAACTTACTTTTGCTAGGCAGTTTTATTTTTATGCTTGCCGGCCTTACCGGAAGATTAAGTTGAACCTTATCAGGTTTAATTCTCTTAATAACTTTTTCAAATTCTCTGATCTGCTCTGGACTGTCGTTGACTCCGGCAATAATCATTATCTCTAGCCAAATTTTTCCTTTAAATTCACGACTCAAGCTTTCCAGACCTTTTAATATTTTAGCTAAAGTTATTGCCCGATAAGGCCGGTTAATCTTAGCAAAAGTCTTCTGATCTGCTGAATCTAGAGAAGGGATAATTAAATCTGCTGGTTTTAGTTCTTGCCTTACTTTCTTAAGGTACAGTAAAGACGAGTTGGTAATAACACAAACCGGATACTTGTTGTTAGTAACCGTCTTTATGGCTTTGATTATTTTATCTAAATTCTTATGCAGAGTCGGCTCTCCTGATCCGGAAATAGTTATAAAATTTATTTTCGGTTTCTTTTTAACTATATTTTTAAGCTCCTGTTTCAGCTTAGAGATATCAACGCACTCAACCCTGTTAATAACTTTTCTTTTAGTTGTTCCCAGCTGACAGTAGATACAGTCAAAAGAGCAGATTTTTTTAGGAAATAAATCCACCCCCAAAGAAAAACCCAGTCTCCGGGAAGCAACTGGTCCATAAAAATAACTCATCTTAATCTTAACGCTAATTAAACTTCTTTAAAGCTGATTTAAGCTTGTTTAAGCAGCTGCGTTCGGCCAGAAGAACGAAGTCTTTAGTATCAATTAAAAAGGTGTCCTTGACTCCGATTGCTAATACTTTCTTTCCTAAATCGTCAAGAAAAATTAGATTATTGCGGCTATTCTGGCTAAAACAGTTCGCTCTAGCTACATTACCACTCTTATCTTTGGAAAGTACTTCATAGATAGAGCTCCAAGAGCCAAAATCTTTCCAGCTAAAATTAGCTCTTACTAAAACTCCTTTTTTAGTCTTCTCCATTATAGCCTTATCAAAAGGTATCGGTTTTAACTTCTTATAAAGAGAGTTAATCTTACCTTTAGCAAAAAGCCTGACAAAATAGCTATACCGAGGGTAGTAGTTTCTGTATTCATCGATAAGGGTATCTATTGAAGCGATAAATATGCCGCTGTTGT
>CAZFML010000033.1:417-11384 GCA_964519975.1 uncultured Planctomycetia bacterium | reverse complement strand
GGAAATTTACTGTTTAAGGATTCGGTTTATATCGGTGCTGGCTATCCCTTATTTTTGTTTTTGATATACCTATTTCTTGGTCGCAGTTTTTTGGCGGTAGCTTTGGTTCAGGTTGGTATCGATTCCTTAACCACAGTCCTGATCTATCTTATCTGTTTAAAAATATCGCCTAAAAAAGTTATCGGACTCCTGGCCGCTTTGTTATACGGATTATCGGCAACAGCTATTTTTTATACCGGCTTTCTTCTCGATACAACTCTTTCTGCTTTCCTGGGGGTTAGTCTAATCTTTTCTCTTTTAAATACTAAGGAAAGTTCCTCTTTAGCTTGGTTTTTTTCCGGTTTAATCTTAGGTTTATTTAGCCTGTTAAAAGCAAATCTAATTCTTTTTCTCCCGTTTCTAATCCTTTGGGCCGTTTTTTCTCGGATTAAGGCTTTGGTTTTGGGTCGGAAAATAAAAGTTATCGCTTTAGTGTTAAGCGGCATTTTATTGGTCAGTTTTCCGTTTTCAGTTCGCAACTATATAGTTGCCAAGAGAATTTCGCCCTGGTCGCTATACGGTATAGGTTTCTACCTTGGGAATAATCCTCAGGCTGAAGGTGTGCATATGTCTCTGGCTGGAATCCCCAGCCGGCCGATTGAGGAAGTTAAAGCATCGATATTACTGGCCCAGCAGGCCAGCGGTAAAAATTTAACCGTTCAACAATCCTCGGGTTATTGGGTTTTAAAAGCGGTTTCCTTTATCAAGGAGAACCCTTTTGGTTACTTAAAACTGTTGGCGAAAAAATTACTGCTTCTTTTCGGTAGTTATGAGGTTCCCTTGAATCTTGACTACTACTTTTGCCAGAAGTTTATTCCCTTGCTTAATCTACCTTTGTTTTCTTTCGGCTTGATTGCCCCTTTAGCAATACTGGGTTTATTCGGCCTTTTACGGATTAAGGGTTCAGGGCTCTCCTTGATAATTATGTTTATCGTTGCCTACACTATCCCGTTAATGCTTTTGTTTGTAGCTTCACGATACCGTTTTCCCTGTGTGCCTTTTCTGGCTATTCTAGCATCTTTTTCTTTGTATGAGTTTGTGCTTTTAGCTAAAAAGAGTTCAGTTATAAGGTGCAGTTTTTTGATTTTGCTTTTTTGCCTTATCTTTTTTTTGGTTAACCGACCTGGTTTTGGAATTAATCCCGAGAGCAATTTTTCGGTAGCCCATATTAATCTCGGAGAAGTCTATCGTAGGCAGGGCCGCTTAGAGGAAGCAGTCAAAGAGTATAGACAGGCGCTTAATTTAAACCCTAGTTATGGACCGGCTTACTCTCAGCTCGGGGTAGCTTTTCATGAACTCGGTAATCAGAAAGAAGCAATAAGCATGTTTCGTCAGGCAATAAAACTCGACCCTCATTTAGAAGACGCTTACTATAACCTCGGTGTTCTTTATAAACAGAAAGCAGACTATCAGAAGGCCTTAAACTTGTTTAAACAAGCAGCGGCGATAAGGCCTCAAGCCGATACTTATTATAATCTCGGAGTCATTTATCTTCAGCTTAAGCAGTATTCTGAGGCTGAAGATTGTCTTAGAATTGCTTTAAGGCTATTTTCTGAACAGGATGATCACAAGGGTTTAAAAAGGGTTAAACAAGAGCTTTTGCGCCTGTCTCAGTAATCGCTGAAATCATCTCTAGATGTTGCCATTTTGTTGTTGACAGAGGTGGCAATTTAGGAGATAATTGTAAAAATTTTTTCAAGGAGGATATTAGAAAAATGACCACAAGTTCAACTGAATTGACCAATGCCTATTACGATTCGATTAAGGAAATTAACGAAGGCGAGATTATCAAGGGAAAGATCGTTAGCATTAACCCCAGCGAGGTAATCATTGATGTTGGTTACAAATCTGAAGGGATAATCTTGAGCGAGGAGTTCAAGGGGCTTGAGCCTAAAGAGCAAGATGAGATTGACGTCTATGTTGAAACCGTAGAGGATGAAGAGGGAAAGATTATCCTTTCCTACCGAAAGGCCCGCGAAGCAAAAGGATGGCTTACCTTAGCTAACAGCCATAAAGAGGGCGATCTTTTGGAAGGTACAGTTTCTAGAAGAGTTAAAGGCGGTTACATGGTGAATATTTTCGGGGTAGAGGGGTTTTTACCCCAGAGCCTATCTTCTTTTAGAAATATGGACGAAGATGAAGTAATGTCTAAGACCTTTAAATTTCAGATAGTAAAGATGAATAAGGTTAAAGGCAGTTTCATTATTTCCCGTCGCGATGCTCTTCGGGCAGAAAGAGAAGTTTCCCGAAAGAGGATTTGGGAGACAATCGAAGAATCCAAGATAATTAAAGGAAGAGTAAAGAGTATTACCAATTTCGGAGCCTTTATTGATCTAGGAGGCGTTGACGGACTGCTGCATATTGCTGATATGAGTTGGAAGAAGATCACCCATCCTTCTGAAATCGTAGCTGTAGGCGATGAAATTCAGGTGATGGTAGTAGGCTTTGATCGCGAAAAAGGAAAGATTTCTTTAGGTCTAAAGCAGACCACGCCTGATCCTTGGGAAGAAATTGACAAGAAGTTTCCTCCCGGTTCAGTAATAAAGGGTAGAATCACCAACATCCAGAACTACGGAATATTCGTTGAGCTGGAGAAGGGGATTGAAGGCCTTGTGCATATAAGCGAAGTTTCTTGGACTAAACGCTTTATCAATCTCCAGGATACCTTTGCCCTCGGTGATGCCATAGAAACAAAAGTGATAAGCGTAGATTCTGGCGACCGCAAGATTTCTTTGAGTATAAAACAGCTAGAAAAAGACCCCTGGGAAGATATAGAAACTTTAGTTACTGTTGACAATACTATTAAAGGTAAGGTTTCCGGATTTGGAGAAGGTTGCGCTTATGTAGAGCTTGAGAATGGTTTAGAAGGCGTAATATATAATGAGGATATTTCTTGGACCAAGAGGATATCGCGGGCTCAAGAAGTTCTTAAGCGCTCACATAATTACGATTGGAAAATTCTAGGAATCGACCGCAGTAGCAAAAAGGTTATTCTCGGACTTAAGCAGTTAGAAAAGGATCCTTGGCCGCAAATTTTGGAGAAATTTCCTTTGGATGCGGTTGTCGAGGGTCAAGTTGTTAAAGTCACCAATTTTGGTGTATTTGTCAAAATAGACCAGGATTTAGAAGGTTTAGTCTTCTCCGGCGAAGTAGACAAAGACTTGATGGCAAGCCTAAAACCCGGCGACAAGCTCAAAGTTAAAATAATAAAGATTGACCCCGGGGCAGCAAAAATTGGTCTTTCAGCAAACACAGAAGAACCCTCCGCGGAATAATTTAAGGCAGCTTTATTGGTTTAAATTAAAGAGGATAAATTAAGTGGATCCTGCTATATCGGCTCATCTTAATCTGATTAAGGAAAATGCAGTTGAACTTATCGCTGAAAGCGAGCTAGTAGCTAAAATAAAAAACTCCTGCCTAAGCAAAAAGCCGCTTAAGTTAAAAATCGGTTTTGATCCTACGGCCAGCGATATTCACCTAGGTCACACCATGCTTTTGGGGAAACTCCGCAAACTCCAAGACTTAGGTCATCAGGTCTATTTTATTATCGGTGATTTTACCGCCAAAATCGGTGATCCTTCCGGTAAAATAACTACCCGTCCGACTTTAACTGATAAACAGATAAAGGCCAACGCTTCTACTTACACTAAACAAGCTTTCAAAATACTCGATAAAAAGAAAACAACCATAATTTATAACAGTATCTGGTATAAGAAGATGAGTTTGACTAAATTCTTAGAGTTATTATCCTCTTATACTGTGGCTAGAGTCTTAGAGAGGGATGATTTTTCTCAAAGAATAAAAGAGGGCAAACCGCTTACTGTTCTAGAAATTATATACCCCTTAATTCAAGGTTATGATTCTTATAAAATCGGAGCTGATATTGAGTTCGGCGGGACAGATCAAAAGTTTAACCTGATTGTTGGCCGGCACCTTCAGGAAATTTTTAATCAACCCCCTCAAGCTTTAGTAACTATGCCGCTTCTAGTAGGAACCGACGGAAAAAATAAAATGTCTAAGTCTCTTAACAACTATATAGGTATAACTGAAAATCCTGATTCGATATTTGGAAAATTGATGAGTATTTCCGATGAGCTGATGTGGGAATATGTAAAACTTCTTTATCAGGGAGATATCGATCAACTAAAAGCTATGCATCCTAAGCAGGCAAAATTAACTTTAGCTAAACAAATAGTTTCTTTTTATCATTCAGAATCAGAAGCCAAAAAAGCTGCCAATGAGTTTGAACGAGTTTTTTCTAAGCGCCAGCTACCGGAAACTATGCCAGTATATAAAGCTAAAACATTCCAAGTTAATATATTTGAAGTTTTGAGCAAAACCGGTTTAGTAGCTTCTAAAAACGAAGCCCGGAGATTGCTTGTTCAGGGTGGAATTTCTTTAATTGATCCTAAAACTCCTGAAAAAATAAATACCATAAAAGAGCAAGTGATCGAAATTTCAGCCAAAGAGATTGTGCTAAAAATAGGTAAGAAAAAGTTTTTAAAGATAATATGCCCGAACTAAGAAAAGATCCGATCATTGGCCGCTGGGTTATTATAGCTACTGAACGAGCTAAAAGGCCTCGGGAGTTTAAGGTTCCTCAAGAAGCTGAAGCCGAACATTCAGACTGTCCGTTTTGTGCCGGTCACGAGAAATACACACCGGCTGAAATTGCTGTTATTAAAGAAGAGAGCAGTAAGATCGATAAAAACTGCTGGCAGGTAAGAACTATTCCCAGTATAGTTCCGCTTTTGCATAGCAGTGAAGAGTTAGATAAGCGAGCTCACGGAATCTATGATTTGATGAATGGGGCTGGCGTGCATGAGGAAATTATCGAAAGCCCTAAGCACATAACTTCTTTAGATGAGCTAAATTCAGCAAGAATAGCTAAATGTTTACAGATGTATCGGGAAAGAATTTTGGCCCTTAAAGCAGACCAGCGCATTAAATACGTATTAATTTTTAAAAACCATAAACCGGCTGCCGGGGCTGTTGGTTCTTCGCACTCACGTAGTCAGTTAATAGCTCTTCCGGCTTGTCCCAAAAGTGTCAAAGGCGAGCTAGATGGAGCTAAGCGCTATTTTGACTATAAAGATCGGTGTGTTTATTGCGACATTATAAGTCAGGAGATCAAGGATAAAAAAAGGTTAGTTTTGGATAAGGGTGATTTTGTGGCAATTACACCCTTTGCTTCACGTTTTCCTTTTGAAACCTGGATATTACCTAAAAAACACTGTGCTGATTTTAGTAAAATAGAAGATGAGGATATTAATGATTTGGCAAAGATGCTTAAAGAGACATTACATAGAATTAAAGTTACCTTATCAGATCCACCTTATAATTATATGTTGCATATAGCTCCCTACCGCAGGCCTAAGGTAGGTTACTGGAGTACAATAGATAAGGATTATCATTGGCATATTGAAATTACCCCTCGTCTTACTAAAGTTGCCGGTTTTGAGTGGGGAACCGGTTTTTATATAAATCCGATTTCTCCGGAGGCAGCAGCAAAGTTTTTAAGGGAAGCTAAGGATTAAGATTATCTGAGAACTTTATGGGTGAGTTAAGACTAGATCCGATTACAGCCCGCTGGGTGATTATCAGCACCGAGAGAAACTTCGGTCCTGACAATTATCCGGTTGAGAAGCTGGATACCAAAGAAGGAATCTGTCCTTTTTGCGAAGGCAAAGAGAAGATGACTCCTCCTGAGGTTGATGCTGACCGGCTTAAAGGATCAAAGCCGGATACTCCCGGTTGGAAAACCAGAACCGTTCCCAATAAATATCCGGCTCTGGCTAATGAGACCGAGTTAGATAAGAGCGGTCTAGGTATTTTTGATATGATGAGCGGAGTGGGTAAACATGAAGTTATTGTTGAGAGTCCTGATCATGCAAAACAGTTGGCTGATTTGACTATCGATGAAATTAAAAAAGTAATCCGGGTTTATGTTCGGCGTAGCCTCACTCTAAGCAAGGATCAACGTTTTAAGTACGTGCTTATATTTAAAAACTACGGCCTGGTTGCCGGCGCCTCTTTAGAACACAGCCATACCCAGCTTATTTCTCTTCCGGTAGTACCGCGCCGGGTAACTGAAGAGATTAAATGTGCTCAACGGCATTTTGAATATAAAGAACGCTGCATATTTTGCGATATTGTACGTCAGGAAATCGAATACCGGCATCGTGAGGTATGTGAGAACAGAGATTTTATTGCTTTCTGTCCTTTTGCTTCACGTCTGCCTTTTGAGATCTGCATAATACCTAAAAGACACCAAATCAATTTTACTGATATTGAGGAGGAGGCTATTGATAATTTTGCCCGCATCTTAAAAGAAGTGCTTACCCGAATGAAACTAGTTTTAAATGATCCACCCTATAATTTTATTATTCACACCAGCCCGATAAACATAGAGAATGATCAAGAATGTTACCATTGGCATGTCGAAGTTATGCCTAAATTAACCAAGATTGCCGGTTTTGAGTGGGGAACCGGTTTTTATATAAATCCTACTTCTCCGGAAGTAGCTAGCAGGTATTTAAAAAAAGTAGAGATAAAGTAATTAAGGAAAAGGAAGGAGGTTCTTAAAATGGCAGTAAAAGTAGGGATTAATGGCTTTGGAAGAATTGGAAGGTTGGTTCTGCGTACGGCTTTGGAAAATAAGGAAACTGATATTGATTTTGTAGGCGTAAATGATTTAACTGGTGCCGATACTTTAGCCTACCTTCTTAAATATGATTCAAACTTTGGCATTCTTGCCAATGAGGTTAAGGCCGAAGGGGATTTCCTGGTAGTTGATGGCAAAAAGATAAAGGTTCTGTCAGAGAAGGATCCTTCAAAGCTTCCCTGGGCTGATTTAGGTGCCAAAATTGTAGTTGAGTCAACTGGAATCTTTAGAGATGCCGAAAAGGCCGGGATGCACATATCAGCCGGTGCCGAGAAAGTTATAATTTCGGCTCCAGCCAAAGGCGAAGTAGCAACCTTTGTCTTGGGGGTCAACGAAGAAGCTTACGATCCCAATAGCCACCACATTATATCTAATGCTTCTTGTACAACTAACTGTATAGCGCCGGTGGTTAAAGTAATTAAGGATGCCTTCGGAGTTAAGAAAGGTTTGATGACTACAATTCATTCCTACACTAACGACCAGAGAATACTCGATTTTCCCCATAAGGATTTGCGTCGAGCTAGAGCCGCGGCCCTTTCGATGATTCCTACAACTACCGGAGCAGCAAAGGCAGTAGGACTGGTTATTCCGGAACTAAAAGGAAAGTTAGATGGTTTAGCTATTCGGGTTCCTACACCTACAGTTTCAATCGTCGATGTAGTGCTACAGCTTGATAAAGAGACAACCAAAGACCAAGTTAATAAAGTCCTAGAAGATGCTGCTAGGGATAAGCTAAAAGGTATTTTGGGTGTAAGCAAAGAACCTTTGGTTTCTATAGATTTTAAGAAGAACCCACTTTCTTCGATAGTCGATGCTGATCAGACTTATTGTGTCGGCGATATGGTTAAGATTTTGTCCTGGTATGATAACGAGTGGGCATACTCCTGTCGAGTTATCGATTTAATTAAGTACATGACTAAGTAAGGGCGAGTTATATGAAAAAGACAGTTAAAGACGTTGACTTAAAAGGCAAACCTGTGTTGATGCGGGTTGATTTTAACGTCCCTTTAGATAAACAGGGTCAGATTACCGACGACTCTCGAATCAAAGCTGCTTTAGAAACTATAAACTACATTCTTAAACAAGAAGGTAGGTTAGTTCTGATGAGCCATTTAGGAAGACCCAAGGGGCAAAAAAAACCAGAGTATAGTCTTAAGCCGGTAGCTAAGAGGCTTGGCGAACTTTTAAATAAACCGGTTGAAATGCTTTCTGATTGTATCGGAGAGAAGGTAAATCAGAAGGTGAAAAGCTTAGGAGCTGGTGAGGTTGTTTTGCTTGAGAATTTACGATTTTACAAGCAGGAAACCGAAAATGATCCTGATTTTGCAAAGCAGTTAGCTTCTTTAGGAGAGCTGTTTGTTAACGATGCTTTTGGTACCTGTCACCGGGCTCATGCTTCAACCGAAGGGATAACTCACTACCTTGAGTCAGTATCGGGTTTTTTAGTTCAGAAGGAGATAGAATATTTCCAAAAAGTCTTAACCCAGGCTGAGCGGCCATTTCTGTTTATTCTTGGCGGAGCAAAAGTAGCTGACAAGATTCCGGTTATTGAGAATATGCTTAAACTTGCTGACTGTATCCTTGTCGGGGGAGCCATGGCTTACACTTTTATGAAGGTAAAGGGAGTTGATATTGGTTCTTCCCGGTTGGAAGCCGAAAGCATGCCAGTAGTTGAGAAGATCTTAAGCAAGGCAGCGGAAAGCAAAGTTGAGATAGTTCTGCCTTTAGATCATTTAGTTACTGACAACATAGAAGGGGCAGTTAATGTAAAGACTACCTCGTCAGAAGCGATAGAAGAGGGTTGGCTAGGTGTGGATATCGGCCCAAAGACAATAAAGCTGTTTTGTGATAAAATAGCCTTAAGTAAAACTGTGGTTTGGAATGGGCCAGCCGGAATTTTTGAAAATGAGAAGTTTGCCCAAGGCTCAAAGGCTATAGCTTTGGCAGTTGCCCAAAGTCAGGCAACTTCAATTATTGGTGGCGGAGATACTGCCGCAGCGGTAAAGAAGTTTTCCTTGAGCGATAAAATGTCACATATTTCAACCGGAGGAGGAGCCTCCTTAGAGTATCTGGAAGGAAAACAACTCCCTGGAATAGCAGCTTTAACTGATAAATAGGAGCTTTAAGATGCGAAAACCTTTTATGGCCGGAAACTGGAAGATGAATAAAACAATACCCGATGCCTTAGAATTAGTTAATGTTTTAAAAAGAGAGCTTGTTGATGTCGATAGTTTGGATATAGCAATATGTCCTCCTTATACAGCCCTTTCGGAAGTTTCCGATATCTTACAGGATTCCAATATTAAATTGGGAGCCCAAAATTTACATTGGGAAAAATCAGGAGCTTTTACCGGCGAAATTTGCGCTGAGATGCTTAAAGATGCTGGTTGTTATTATGTGATTATTGGTCACTCTGAGAGAAGAAAGTACTTTTCTGAAACTGATTCCTTGGTAAACAAAAGAATAAAAGCTGCTCAAGCTCAAAAATTAGTCCCAATAGTCTGCGTCGGCGAGACTTTAGAGGAGCGCGAAAAAAACGAAACTATCTCGGTAGTAGAAACACAGCTTTCGGGAGGCCTCAAAGATTTAACCTCGGAAAATATGGAAAGTTTAGTTATCGCTTATGAGCCGGTATGGGCCATTGGTACCGGAAAAACTGCCACTCCGGCCCAAGCCCAAGAGGTTCATAAATTTATCCGTGGTTGGTTATCTAAGCAGTATAGTGATGATTTAGCTCAAAATCTGCAGATTCTTTACGGCGGCAGCGTTAAACCGGAAAATATCAAAGAGTTAATCGAAGAGCCTGATATTGACGGAGCTTTGGTTGGCGGCGCATCTTTAGATAGTGGTTCTTTTAGCTCAATAGTTAAGAACTGTTTATAAATATAAATAAATGAAGTGAGGTGAAATGTATAACTTGATTTTAGTTTTGCACGTTTTTATAGCAGTTGGTTTGATCGGGGTTATTCTCATTCAGCGGGGCAGAAGCGGTGGATTAGTTGAAGCCTTAGGCGGAGTTGAGTCTATCTTCGGTACAAAGACTAGCTCTTTTTTTGTTAAATTAACCGTCGTCTTGGCTGTCCTTTTCTTTTGTACCTCAATTTCTTTAGCTTATATTTCTAAGCAGAAGGGAAAATCTTTGTTTTCTAAAGAAACGGCCATTGATAGCGGGCTGCCGGCGCAAGAACCCCTTGACTCAAGCCAAGCTGGGCAGCAATAGTTAAAAAAGTAACGCCTGTCAATGAATTTTCTTGACATATCTATCTATTTATGCTAGAGTTAAAACTGATGAGAATCTTCCTGGTTGTTTCCCTATTATTCTTACCCTTGTTTAGTTCCCTAGCTGATAACCGACATGCTGCTGGTATGGTTAACCAAGAGGCCCGGACTTATCGCGAGGAGGGCTATAGGTTGCAGTCTATGGGCGATCTAAACGGTGCTCTTGTGTACTACCAGAAGGCGGTTCAGATGGATCCCCACTATGCCGAAGTACAGAATGATTTAGGCGTTGTTTATGAAGCTCTCGGTCAGGAGGATCAAGCTATTTTAGCTTATAAGCAAGCTTTGCAAATAGACCCTGGTTATCTGGCTGCTTATACAAACTTAGCCTTTATTTATGAGAAGAAAGGCGATATAAAGAATGCTACTACCTATTGGAAAAAGAGATATCTCTCAGGTCGAAAAGGTGATTATTGGTGGGAAGTCTCCCGACAACACCTTCTTAAGCTGGGGACCTATCCAGAGGTGCGTAGAGAAGTATTAGAAGAAGAAGCTGCCCGCTTATCCCGGGATTTTATTTACAAGCGCGAGCAGGAACGCTTAAGGCTTGTTGAGGAAGCAAAGTTACATTTTGATATTGGCAACCGTGCCCTTATCGAAGGTAATGCCGAAGTAGCCCTGGGAGAGCTTAAAACAGTTCTTGCTCTAAATCCTTCTGATGAGGAGTTAAAACGGAAAGCCCGCAAGCTCTACCAACAGGCAGAGAGACTTTATTTAGAGCAGAAAGCTTTGACTAATACTAAAAGTGCTTTGGAATATATAGAGAACAATGATTATCTATCCGCAGGAGAAAGGCTTAAAGACGCCCTTGATGCTGTTTTTCGTGTTTCCCAGTAGGGTTTAAAAGTTCATTGTACCAGCCATTTTACCCCGTTAGTGATTAAAAGAAATTAATTTCAATGTTTGAAGAAACGGTTTATCTGGTTGATGGCACAGCTTTATGCTACCGTTCTCATTTTGCTTTGAAGCTTTCTAATTCGCGGGG
>CAZFML010000033.1:0-407 GCA_964519975.1 uncultured Planctomycetia bacterium | reverse complement strand
GTTCGGTATATGGCACTTATCAGACCCTAAAAAAGATAAATTCAAAGTATAAACCGCTATATATGGGGGTTTGCTTTGATGTTTCACGCAAGACTTTTAGGCAGGATAAGTTTAAGCAGTATAAAATTAAACGTCCACCGCTACCCGATGAGCTTAAAACTCAGATTCCTCTGGTTAAGGAGTTAATTTCCTATCTGGGCATTCAGCTGATTGAGAAGAAAGGCTTTGAGGCTGACGATGTTATTGCTACTCTTTGTGAATCAGCAGTTAAAGCCGGCAAAAGCGTAGTAATTGTCAGCTCAGACAAGGATCTTTATCAGCTTATGAACAGCGATAGAGTCTATGTTTATAATTATCATAAGGATGTTATGATATCCAGATCCGATTTTATCAAAGAAAAGGGATTT
>CAZFML010000032.1:0-11535 GCA_964519975.1 uncultured Planctomycetia bacterium | reverse complement strand
GTTATATTGATAGAGTTAAGTCCAAAACTAGCCCGCTTATTTCGAGGGATAAACTATCGCTCTTGAAGCGGGCTAAGGAAACAGCCGCTTTAAAGATAAGGACAAAAAAAGGTATAGATTTCAACTGGTTTAAGCAGAAGACCGGTTTTGATTTCCTGAGCCTAGAGAAAGAGGCTTTAGAAGAGCTCAGGACCAAGGGCTTGATAATCGAACATACCAAAAAGAGGATTCCCCAAAGCATATCCTTGACTAATAAGGGTTTTTTATTTTGCGATACCGTTTCCTCAATTTTTCTCTGAAATACCTAACTCTAAGCTACGAGGTTAGAGTGACATATTGCTTCATCAATCTTCCTTTAGGGGAGGCGGATAAAGGCTTTATTTTGGGGCTAAAGTATATATAATATTTTATGTATTTTGTAGTAGATTTTTTTAAATCCGATGGTATAATTATTAGGCTCTAAATCTGTAGAGAAAGGTGTCTTTATGAAGCTAAATAAAAAAAGGCTAAAGCAGATCATTTCTGGTTTTACCAAGAAGAAGATCTTAGTAATCGGAGACCTTATCTTAGATCATCATATCTTTGGCAAGGTCGACCGGATTTCTCCGGAAGCGCCGGTTCCAGTGGTCTGGGCTCGGCAGGAAAACTTTACCTGTGGCGGTGCAGCCAATGTTGGTCTTAACTTAAGAGCTTTTGGATCCGGAGTGAGTCTTTCCGGAGTAATCGGAAAAGATGCTTTTGGAAAAACTTTATTTTCGCACATCAAAGATAAAGGTATTGGTACCGAGTTAATTGTTAATGACAATAAGCGGCCGACTACCTTAAAGACCAGGATAATGGCCCATCATCAGCAGGTAGTACGAGTCGATTGGGAGTCAGTGGAATTTCTTTCGTCTCAAATTAATCAGGCAATTTTAAATAAGATTAAGAGCAATATTGATAACTTTGATGCTTTGGTTATCGAGGACTATGGTAAGGGGGTAATAAACCCTAATTTAGTCCAGGAGTTGGTAAAGCTCTGCCGGAAGAAGAAGAAAATCATTACCGTTGATCCCAAAGAAGAGCATTTCGATTACTACGAGAACGTAACCGCTCTTACTCCTAATCTTAGCGAGGCCCAGGCAGTAGCTAATGCCAAGATACGCAAGAAGACAGAGCTAGAATTTCTCGGTAAGATTCTGATGAAGAAACTAAACCCCAAAGCTTTATTAATAACTTTGGGTGAAGATGGGATGATTTTGTTTTCTGATTCCGGCTCTCAACTTATACCAACCCAAGCTCATGAAGTTTTTGATGTTACCGGAGCCGGCGATACAGTAATTGCTGCTTTTACTTTAAGTTTAGCTTGCGGAGCAAATTACTATGAAGCAGCAATAATTTCTAATTTTGCAGCCGGAATTGTAGTCGGAAAACTCGGCGCAGCCACAACCAACAAAAAAGAACTTTTGGCAAAAATCGATGGAAAAAGAAGTTAGAGTTATCGGGGTTATCCCGGCACGCTATGAGTCAACTCGTCTGAAGTATAAGCTGCTTAAGGATTTAAGGGGTAAACCGATATTACAATGGACTTGGGAGGCAGCGAAACAGGCCCATCTTTTGGATGATTTAATTGTTGCTTGCGATCATCCTGAACTTAAAAAGAGCGCCGAGGGTTTTGGCGCTAAGGTTGTCTTAACTTCGCCGGATCAACCCTCAGGTACCGACAGAATCGCTGAGGCGGTTTCCAACTTAGAAGTAACAATAGTAGTAAACATTCAGGGTGATGAGCCGCTAATTCATCCTTCGACGATCAATAAGGTGGTTGAAGCGATGTTGTCGGACGGAGAAGTTCTAATGGCCACGGCTAAGAAGAAAATTGATCAGGATGAGGAGATAAGCAACCCCAATGTGGTTAAAGTGGTAACCGGTAAAGATGACTGGGCAATATACTTTTCACGTTTTCCAATTCCCTATTATCGCAGCCAGAATATATCCAAAAATTACTACAAGCATTTAGGGATATATGCTTACACTAAGGATTTTCTTTATACCTTTAAAAACCTCGGGCCTTCATTTTTAGAAGAGGCCGAAAGATTAGAGCAGCTCAGAGTTGTTGAGGCTGGATATAAAATAAAAGTTGTTGAAACCGGGTTTAACTCTTGGGGTGTTGATACTGAGCAGGATCTACAGCACCTAGAGCAGATTTTAGCGAACCGATGAAAAATAACAAAAATCTTACTGTTATTGCCGGGCCTTGTGTAATTGAGAACCGGCGCTTGACTTTAGAGATCGCCCATTGCTTAAAAGAAATTTTAGAGCCTTATCCGGTAGATCTTATATTTAAAGCCAGTTTTGACAAGGCAAATCGTACCTCGCTTTTTTCTTTCCGTGGTCCGGGATTAACTAAAGGGATGAAGATCCTGGAGGAGGTTAAAAGAAAGCTTAACTTACCGATTTTAAGCGATATCCATTGCCGGGAGCAGATTAAGCAGGTAAAAGATGTTTTAGATATTATTCAGATACCGGCTTTTTTATGCCGCCAGACCGACATGATCCTTGAGGCGGCGAGAACTAAAAAAACCATAAATATAAAGAAGGGCCAGTTTGTAGCGCCTTCTGATATTGTACATGTCTTAAAAAAGATAGAGTCTACAGGCAATAACAAGATAATGATTACTGAGCGGGGCAGTTGTTTTGGTTATAATAATTTAGTGGTTGATTTTCGCTCATTTTTAATTTTAAAAAAGTTTGGTTACCCGGTAATTTTTGACGCCACTCACTCCTTGCAGCGGCCATCAGCCAAAGGCGATATTTCTGGTGGAGATAGAGAATTTGTTTTACCCCTAGGGTTGGCCTCGGTTGCCTGTGGGGTAGATGGTTTATTTCTGGAAGTTCACCCGAAACCTAAATTTGCCCTTTCTGATAAGCATACTTCCTACCCTTTAAAGAAGCTGGGGGAGTTAATAAAAAAGGCAGTAAAGATAAGGCAGTTATCGTAAACTAAGATAAAATTATGAAAACCTTTAAGAAAAAAGAAATATTAAACTGGGCCGATGAAGTGCTATCAACCGAAATAGCCGGAATCGATAAGCTCAAGAAAAGCTTAAATCAGGAATTTCTTGATACGGTAAATATTATTTATGGTTGTCGTGGCCGGATCGTGGTTACCGGCATGGGTAAGGCTGGAATTATTGGCCAGAAGTTTTCAGCCACCCTTTCTTCCACTGGTTCTTCTTCATTCTGGCTTCATGCCGCTGAAGCTGTACACGGAGATTTAGGCCGGATAAGAGAGGGTGATGTGGTGGTACTCTTATCTTACAGCGGCGAGACTGACGAGGTAAAACATCTGGTTCCCTTTGTGAAAAAAATCGGAGCCAAAATCATCGCTATTACCGGAAATAACTCATCAAGTCTTGCTCGTCATGCTGATGGAATTATCAGCGTTAAGGTAGACAGGGAAGCCTGTCCTTTGGGCCTTGCTCCGACCACCTCGACTACGGCCATGCTTGCGGTCTGTGATGCCCTTTCAGTGGTGTTACAGAAAATGAAGGGTTTTAAGCAGAAGGATTTTGCTTTTTTTCATCCTCGGGGGTCATTGGGCCGAAAGTTACTTCTAAGGGTAAAAGATGCAATGCGTACCCGAAAATACAATCCAGTAGTTTCGGAAAATACCCTAATTAAGGATGTACTGTTAAAAATAACCACTCTTCATGCCGGAGCCGCCTCAGTAGTTGATAAAAGAGGCAAATTAGTCGGCATTTTTACTGACGGAGATTTAAGACGGAATTTGGAACGTTATCCGCAGTTGCTTAAGAAGAGAGTCAAAGAGGTAATGACTAAGAATCCTACGGTAGTTAAAGATACTGATTTAGCTTCGCAAGCTCTACGAATTCTCGAAGAAAGAAAGATCGATGAAGTTCCGGTTGTTGATAATAAGTATCGGCCGGTAGGCATGCTCGATATTCAGGATTTAATTGCCGCTGGAATAATTTGAAATTGAGCGATGAAGAAAAATAATAAAGTTAGCAATTTATTTAAAAAAGTTAAGCTACTGGTTTTGGATGTAGATGGTGTTCTAACTGGCGGCGAAATAATTTATGACAATCAGGGTCGAGAGCTTAAAGTGTTCAATGTTAAAGACGGTTTAGGGGTCTATCTTTTAGGGAGAGCCGGTATTAAAACCGTTCTTCTTTCAGCCAGGAGTTCAAAAGTTCTTACATATAGAGCGCGAGATATGAGGGTAGCGGAAGTAATCGGCGGAGTTTTACCCAAGGAAAAAGCACTTTCGCGAATTAAGAAAAAACACAAGGTTAAAGAAAATCAAATTTGCTTTATTGGTGACGATTTAATTGATTTAGGAGTTATAAAGCGGGTAGGCTTAGGGGTGGCTGTTTCAGATGCTCCTTCGGAAGTTAAAAAATCAGCCAGTTATGTAACTGTTAAAAAAGGCGGCCAAGGCGCAGTAAGAGAGGTAGTTGATTTAATAATTAAATATCAAAAACTGGATAAACAGATCAATAATTTTTTAAAAAAACTTAAATAATGAAAGTCATTAGCATTGCTATTATTTTTCTCTGCATAGCCGTAAATATTGAAGCCTATTCACAACAGAAGATTAATGATTTTTATCTTTCCAATTTTAAAGAAGACGGCTCGCACGATTGGGAGGTTCGCGGTCAAGATGCTTTAGTCTACGATAAGTATGTCGATATCGAGCAGATGGTTGCTTACTATTACCTTGAAGATGATACGGTTAAGATTACTTCGGATAAGGCCCGGCTGAATAAAGAAAACATGGATGTTTATTTAGAAAGTAATGTCAATATTACCAACAAAGAAGGAGCAACGATTATTACTGATTCTTTGAATTGGCAACGTGATAAAAACCTTATTGAGACCAAGGATTGGGTAAAGGCTACTAAAGATTCGATGGAGATAACCGCCGAAGGTATGTCGGCTGATACCCAGATGAAGGAAGCTGATTTTAAAAAAGACGTTGAAGTTAACTTTCCCGATGAGGAAACCCAGACCCCGATAACTGCTGCTTGTACTGGAGCCTTAGAGATTGAGTATGCTGCCGGGAAAGCTATTTTTAATGATGATGTGGTAGTTACTCATGTTCAGGGTAAGGTTTTTTCCGATAAGTCGACCTTGTATTTTGATCCCGAGACCAAAACAATAATTAAGATAGTTTCCGAAGGAAATGTAAAGATACTTAGAGAAGGCAGTGAGACATTTTCTGAGCGGGCAACTTACTACGGCCAGGAAGAAAAGCTGGTTTTGGAAGGAAGACCAAGATTGATTTATTATCCTGAGGACGGCGCTGATACTCTAGGAGGGTTTTAGTATTTATATGAGGCTGCTGGAGGTAAGTAATTTAACTAAGTCTTATGGTAATAAAACCGTAGTCAGGGCAGTATCGTTGGCAGTTAAGCGCGGCGAGGTAGTTGGTCTGCTCGGCCCTAACGGCGCTGGCAAAACTACTACCTTTTATATGGTAGTAGGGATAATTGCTCCCGATAAAGGGAGGATTTTGTTTGACAATCAGGAGATTACCGCTTTTCCTATTCATACCCGGGCAAAATTCGGCATAGGTTATCTTTCTCAGGATCCTTCGGTGTTTCGGAAACTTAACGTAGAAGACAACATTATGTCGGTTTTAGAAACTCTACCTTTGCTTCGTTCGGAACGCAGAAGACGTTTAGAAATATTACTTAACGAGTTAAATATAGCTCATCTGCGTAAAAGCAAAGCTTACACTTTAAGCGGCGGCGAGATGCGGCGTCTGGAAATTACCCGAGCCTTGGTAACTAACCCTTCATTTCTTTTGCTCGATGAGCCGTTTTCGGGAATTGATCCGATTGTTGTCGGCGAAGCCAAACAAATAATCGCCGATTTAAGAACCAAAGGAATTGGTATCTTAATTACTGACCATAACGTACGAGAAACTTTATCGATTACTGACAGAGCTTATTTAATTTCCGAAGGAAGAATTTTAATTTCCGGAACTTCTGATGAGTTAATTAACCATGATGAGGCCCGGGCAGTTTATTTAGGCAAAGATTTTCGCATGTAAACAACCCGCTCTGTATTTAGGTTCATCCTGAGTATGGCCGAAGGATAGGAGAAGCTAACCATGAAAGTAGATGTAAAAAAAATCGACAAGCTAAAAAGAAAGTTTACCATCCAGGTGGATTCGGAAGAGTTCGTAAATGAGAAAAAGGAAGTTTATCAGCTTCATTCAAAAACGCTTAAAGTTCCCGGTTTTAGACCGGGGAGTGCTCCTTTTGATATTTTGGAAAAACACCACAGTTCATTCTTAAAAGAAGAGTTGTTGAAGAAAATATTACCCCTTTTCTATGGACAGGCTTTAAAGCAGGAAAATCTATCTCCGGCCGGCTTTCCCAAAATCTCTGAGGTTGAATTAACTCCCAGTAATTTATCGTTTTCAGCTGAGTTTGAGGCTAGACCCGAGCTGGAGATTTCCGAAAATACCTACAAGGGGATAAAGATTAAGGATAAAAGAGTAGAAGTTGTTGCTGCCGAGATAGAAAAGGTAATTACCAATTTGCAAGAAGGGGTTAAAAAGATTACCCAAAACAGCCTTGACGACGAACAGCTCTCACGTTGGGCATCTTATCCGAATAGCTCTGATCTTCGGGAAGCAATTAAGGGACAGCTTTTCGTTGAAAAATTAAGAGAGCGCAAGCAAAAAATTGAGCAGCAAATTCGCGATCAGCTCCTAAAATCAGTAAAGCTGGAGTTACCAAAAAGTGAGATTGAGTACTATCATAAACAGCTGCTTGATCGTGAAATTTATAATTTGGCTCGACAGGGGATTTCGGAAAAAGATATCGATAAGTATAAAGACGACTTAAACGAGAAGCTAAAACCTTTAGCCGAAGAAGAAGTAAAACTAACCTATATCTTAGAGGCAGTTGCCAGACGGGAAAATATAAAAACTGAAAGTAATTTAGTTGACGTAGTTTTTGGGTTTATATTAAGTCAGGCCAAATACGAATAAGAGAAAAAGGAGGTAGAAATGAAGAACCAGATGTATGTTCCGATGGTCATTGAGCAGACCGGAAGAGTAGAGCGTGCTTATGATATATACTCGCGCCTTCTTAAAGATAGGATTATTTTTATAGGTACGCCTATTGACGATATGGTAGCTAACGTAGTGATTGCCCAAATGCTGTTTTTACAGATGGAGGATGTAAATAAAGACATCGGCATCTACATTAATACTCCCGGAGGAGTTATTACTGCTGGTATGGCAATTTACGATACTGTGCAGTTTGTAAAATGTGATGTTGCTACCTATTGTGTTGGACAAGCTTCTTCAATGGGAGCTATGCTTCTTTGCGCCGGAACCAAGAATAAGCGTTATGCTCTTCCGAATTCAAGAATTATGATCCATCAGCCTTGGGGCGGAGTGCAGGGCACGGCAGAAGATATTTCCCGACAGACAAAAGAAATCTTGCGTCTTCGCGAAAAGGTTAATGAGATACTTTCAGTTCATACCGGAAAGTCGTTAGAGAAAATTCAACAGGATACGGACCGTGATTATTTTATGAGTGCTGAAGAGGCAAAGGAATACGGCATTGTAGATGAGGTGATAAGCCCGACAAAGCAGGGTAAGAAAAAGTAATGAATGCAGTTTTGATCGGTTTGCAGTGGGGTGATGAGGGCAAGGGCAAAATTATCGACTATCTTTGCCGGGCAAGCGATGTAATCGTTCGTTTCCAGGGTGGCAACAATGCCGGCCACACAGTGGTAATTAACGGTAAAAAGTTTGTTTTTCACCTCATCCCTTCAGGAATCTTACGTAAAGGGAAAATTTGTGCTATTGGCAGCGGTGTAGTTGTTGATCCGAAGGTTTTGCTTGAGGAAATTGCCGCTTTAAAGAAGTCGAACATAACCATATCCAGCCGAAATCTTAAAATATCTCCTTTTTGCCATACGATTATGCCTTATCACCGGATAATGGATGGTCTTCGCGAGCAGGCCCGAATTCAGAAAATCGGCACTACCAAACGGGGAATCGGACCCTGCTACGTAGATAAGATCGCCCGCTGCGGAATTCGGATGATTGATTTGATTGACCGTGAGGTTTTCCTGGCAAAACTTAAAAATAACCTGTCTGAAAAAAATCCTATTTTTAGGAAAGTTTACGGGGTTAAAGGATTCTCGGTATCAGAAATTTACAACCAGTACAAAAAGTATTCAAAAGCCTTAAAACCGTATGTTTGCGATTTAACCGATTATTTCTACCGCCTGAAAAAGAAAAAGTTTCTGTTTGAGGGTGCACAAGGCACTTTTCTCGATGTTGATTTTGGAACTTATCCTTTTGTAACCTCTTCCTCGGTGATTGCTCCTAATGCTCTTTTAGGTTCAAGCTTGCCTTTCGTTAAAATCGATAAAGTTATCGGGGTAGCTAAAGCATATACTACCAGGGTAGGCGAAGGACCTTTTCCTACCGAACTACAAGGCAAGTTTTTAAACTATCTTAGAAAAACCGGGGTTGAGTTTGGGGCAACTACTGGCCGGCCACGTAGATGTGGTTGGTTGGACTTAGTAGTCTTAAGGCAGGCTGTGCTAATTAACAACGTATCCGAGCTGGTGCTGACTAAACTTGATGTTTTAGATAGCTTAGACAAGATTAAGGTTTGCGTTGGTTATCAGAAAACCGCTCAATCATCTAAAGCCTTTCCTTATGATTTATCTAAGGCCAAGCCAGTATATAAACTGTTTGAAGGCTGGCAGGCCCCTACAAACAATATACGTAACTTTAAGAACCTTCCCAAAGAAGCTAGGACCTATATAAATTTTATTGAGAATTTCTTAGGGGTTAAGGTAAGTTTTGTTTCGGTTGGTGAAAAAAGAGAAGCGATTTTAAAGAAATAAGGGAGTTTATTTATGAATCCGATTTTAGTAGTTTTCTTTGGCGCGTTTCTGGCAATTAGCTTTTGCGGCTATCTTATTCGTTGGATATTTAGCCAGCCTGAAGGAAATGAAGCCATGAAAACTATTTCCGGTTATATCTTTAAAGGCGCTAAGGGGTATCTTCGGCAGCAGTACAAGGTAGTTTCAATTTTCTTTGCTGTTGTTTTTGTCATTTTGTTATTTATGGCCTTTAAAGGCTTTTTAGTGATATTTGTTCCTTTTGCTTTTCTGACCGGCGGTTTATTTAGTGGTTTTTGCGGTTGGCTGGGGATGTTTGTAGCCACTAAATCTAATGCTCGTACAACTTACGCTGCTCAGCAAAGTTTAAATAAGGGTCTACGGGTTGCTTTTTCAGCTGGGACTGTCATGGGGCTTATGGTTGTAGGGTTAGGGCTTTTAGAGATGGCTACCTGGTTTGTTATTTTGAAATGGTACTACGCTAATAACCCCTTGCCACAGGGAAGTGATCTTTTAACGGCAATTACCTCAACTATGCTTTGTTTTGGTATGGGTGCTTCCAGTTATGCTCTGTTTGCCCGTTTAGGCGGAGGAATATATACTAAAGCTGCTGATGTTGGGGCTGATTTAGTCGGAAAAGTTGAAGCTGGAATTCCTGAAGATGACCCGAGAAACCCAGCTGTAATTGCTGATTTGGTAGGTGACAATGTCGGCGATGTGGCTGGCATGGGAGCTGATCTTTATGAATCCTATGTTGATTCAATTGTCGCTACTATGGCTTTAGCTGCGGCAGCCGGCTTAGGTATAAATGGAGTTATTACCCCCCTGCTTATGGCTACTTGTGGAGTAGTGGCGTCATTGATAGGTTTTTTCTTTGTTCGGACTAAGGAAGATGCTAATCAGAAGACTTTGCTTAAGGCCTTGCGTAAAGGTGTCTGGACCGCAGCAGGGTTAGTTGTTGTTTTTTCGTTTTTGATCGTTTTTTATGTTTTGGGTAAAGATTATATTGGAGTTTTTGGTTCAGTAGTAATCGGCCTTTTAGCCGGAGTTTTAATCGGGCAGTTTACCGAGTTTTTTACCTCCTCAGGCTATTCGCCGACCAAAGCTTTAGCTAAATCTTCGAAAACTGGACCAGCCCCTTTCATCATTGAGGGGATAGCCTTGGGTATGCTTTCACCAGCGGGTGCAGTTATTACTGTAGGTTGTGCGATATTGGGCAGTTTTGCGGTTAGCGGAGGATTCCGGGATTTTGGAATGGGGCTTTATGGTGTAGGTATATCAGCAGTAGGAATGCTTTCTACTTTAGGCATAACTTTAGCCACTGATGCTTATGGTCCAGTAGCTGATAATGCCGGAGGAATTGCTGAGATGGCTAAGCTGCCTAAAGAGGTGCGCAAACGCACTGACCAGCTCGATTCCTTAGGTAATACTACGGCCGCAACCGGAAAGGGCTTTGCTATTGGTTCAGCAGCCTTAACTGCTTTAGCTTTAATCGTTGCTTATCGAGACCATGTTGTTCATGAAGCAGTGCGTTTAGGCATAGATGTATCGATGGAGATGAGTTTGTTTGATCCTAATATAATTGTTGGGATTTTTATCGGGGCAATGATGCCGTTTGTATTTTGTGCTTTATCTTTGCGAGCTGTGGGCAGAACGGCTTCAGCAATCATTGAAGAGGTACGCCGACAGTTTCGTCAGATAAAAGGTTTACTCCAGGGCCAGGCTGAGGCTGATTATACGCGTTGTGTAAGTTTAACTACCCGGGCTGCTCAGCGCCAGATGATACTTCCTTCGTTGTTAGCAATTATTGCGCCAATAGTTACCGGTTTATTTTTAGGTGTAAGAGGAGAGGTCGGTCTTTTGGTGGGAGCTTTATCTTCCGGTTTTGTCTTAGCAGTTTTTATGGCTAATTCCGGCGGAGCCTGGGATAACGCTAAGAAATACATCGAGGAAGGAAACTTAGGCGGCAAAGGTTCTGAATCTCATAAGGCAGCAGTTTGCGGTGACACCGTAGGAGATCCCTTTAAAGATACTGCTGGGCCGTCGCTTAACATTCTTATTAAGCTAATGTCAATGGTTTCAATAGTTTTTAGCGGTTTGATCATCAGTTACAGTTTTTTTAAATAAAACCTTAAATTTCAGCCTGTTTTTACCCCTTTTTGAAATCTTCGGGAATTCTGATATAATAAAGCCCTCATGGAAGCGAACTACCGTAAATATCAAGAGGCTTTACAGCTCAAAGAGAAAGAGTGGGAAAGCTTATGTAAGCGATGCGGAGGCTGCTGCGGAGCCTACGACGATCCTTGCCGGCATTTGAAAAAAAGGATAAGGGGCGAGTTTTACTGCCAAATTTACAATCGACGCTTTGGCACACACACCACGCTTGATGGCGAAGAGTTTGAATGTGTTTTTGTAAAGGAAATTTTAGATAGCTATTGGAAGAAAGATCATCTTTGCGTCTATAAGAAATATCGTAAAACACCCTGGAAGGAGTTAGACTCTTAAACAAAATGTCATCGAGAGAATCGATAAAAGGGGTTAATTTAGGCAGCTGGCTTCTGATGGAAGGCTATATTCTGGGAGGAAGAAATATAGCTGAGCAATGTTTTAAGAGGGATTTTGCAAAGATTTACGGTCAAAAAGAACTAAGGA
>CAZFML010000031.1:0-11685 GCA_964519975.1 uncultured Planctomycetia bacterium | reverse complement strand
TGATATTTTTCGGTTAAGGTTCCCATGCTTAACTGCAAAGTTAAATCTTGACCGGCGCCGGTAAAAGTAGACCAGTTTCGATAGTCAAAGTTACGCTGTCTAAGTTCGACAAACCCGATAAACTGCTCTATTGACGAATAGCCTCCGCCAAAGCTAAAATAACCGGTCTTTGCTTCCTTGACATCAACGATCAAATCAACGTTGTTACTTTCGGATCCCGGCTCAGTGCCAAACCTCAGCTCTTCAAAAAAGCCTAAATTCTCCAAACGCTCCTTGCTTCGCCTGACCTTTTTGCCATCAAACCTATCACCGGGGTAGGCTCGGATTTCACGACGAATTACTTTATCTTTAGTTTTTATATTGCCTCTGATTTCGACATCTTCGATAAAAGCTACCTCATTCTCGGAAATTTTATAAGAAATATCTACTTTTTCGCTCTCGGGGTTAAGAACACTTAAAGGGTCAACCTGTGAAAAAATATACCCTCTATCTACATAAAGTTCTCTGATCCTTGAAGCATCGTAATAGACTGCCTGTTCGCTAAAGATGCTGCCATCAGCTAAGGCCATTTTTTTATAAATATCATCTAAAGAAATTTCGCTGTTACCCTCTACCTTTATCTGACCTACACGATAACGTCTGCCCTCCTCAATCACTACATTAAGATAAACCCCTTTAGGCTTATAGCTTGTATTTATCCGTACTACGGCATCGCTAAAACCTTCTAACCTATAAAAATCAGTCAACCGGCTGACGTCGTCTTCTAAAACATCAGCTTTAAAAACACCTCTGTTAAGTAGCCAGGCCCGTCGGGTTTTCATTGCTCTTAAGATTCGACGAGCTGAAATAGAGCTGTTGCCGATTACTCTAATCTGCCTTACCTTTAAAACGCCTTTTTCGTTAATCCGAAAAGTGACTTCGGTTTCGTTTTTATCCTTGACTGGTTCTGATTCATAAAGGACTTCAGCCTGAGAAAACCCTTTAGTATTGTAAAGGTCCTTTATCTTCCTTGAGGCTTCTTTTAAAGCGTACTCATCGACAAAAGAACCTTCTTTTATATCTAGGGCAGCTAAAATCTTATCTTTTCTGATAAACCGTGAACCCTCGATGGTTATCTTTTTCAATACCGGCTTTTCTTTAACCTTGAAAGTAATGACCAGACCCTCCTCGGAGCTTTCTTTCTTAGCCTCTACGGTTTCAAAAAAACCGGTAGCGTAGAGGTTTTTTACGTCTTCATTAACGATGTTTTCGTTGTAACCTTGGCGGGCCCGGATTTTTATCTTCGAAACAATAGTGGCATCGCTGACAATCTCATTACCCTGAATATCAATCCGGGCTATTTCCTCTTGCGGGTAAGCGAAAAAACTAAAACCGAAGAAAAATAGGCTTAAAAATACTAGTTTCCTCATTAGTTTAATATTATAAAGCTATTTTTACCCAAAGTCAACTCTTAAGACTCCTCTCGGGCCAAATCGGCAAATCGAGTAAACTCCTTCAAAAATGTCAGATGAATACTTCCTACCGGTCCATTTCGTTGTTTAGCGATTATTATTTCGGCTGTGCCGCGATTAGCTTCGGTAGGGTTGTAATATTCCTCGCGAAACAGCAGGGTAACCACGTCAGCATCCTGCTCAATTGCTCCTGATTCTCGTAAATCCGACAGCTTCGGACGATGCCCCTCGCGAGCCTCAACCGCCCGTGATAACTGGCTTACGGCAATAATCGGAATAGAAAGTTCTTTAGCCAAGGCTTTTAGACTTTGCGAAATATCGGATATCTCCTGCTGGCGGCTCTCACCTCTACGCATACCCCTAACCAGCTGCAGGTAATCTACTAAAAGCAACTGAATGTCGTGGTGAGCTCTTAAGCGACGAGCCTTAGCTCTTAATTCGAAAACGTTTATCGCCGGGCTATCATCAATATAAATCGGAGCCTCAGAAAGTTTACCGGCAGCACTAGTAAGAATAGGCCACTCTGACGGTGCCAAAAATCCGGTTCTTACCCTGTTAACTTCTACTTTAGCTAATGAACATAAAAATCTCTGCATTAACTGTTCTTTAGACATTTCCAAGCTAAAAATAGCTACCGGAATTTTTTCCTCAACTGCCACATGGGCGGCAATCGAAGTTACAAAAGCGCTCTTTCCCATTGATGGCCTTCCAGCGGCAACTATTAAATCACCTTTCTGTAATCCGGCGGTTTTTGCGTCAAAATCCTTAAATCCAGTAGGTATCCCGGTTACATGCGACTTTTTATGATAAAGAGATTCAATCAACTCTATTCCGTCTTTGATAATATCTTTGATATGGACATATCCGCCTTCGACCCGGCGATCGCTGATCTCAAAAATCATCTTTTCGGCTTCATCTAAAAGAGTGCTGACTTCCTCTTGACCTTTATAAACCGAAGAAATAATCTCAGTTGCGCTCGTAATTAAGGAACGTAAAATACCTTTTTCCTTTACGATCCGTGCATAATGAGTCGCCCCAGCAGAAGTAGGAACAAAATCAGCTAGAGTAGCTAGGTAAGCTGAGCCGCCGGCCTTATCCAACATTTTTTTACGACCTAAATCCTCGGAAACCGTAAGAATATCGATTTTGCGGCGGACATCAAAAAGTGAAATAATACTGTTGTAGATTAGTTTATGTTCAAGTTTATAGAAAGAAGTATCATCAACCAACTCGATTATCTCAGGGATAATTTTTTCATCAAGCAACATTGCCCCCAAGGTAGCCATTTCGGCTTCGATATTTTGCGGCGGAATTTTATCGAGATATTGGGTAGGAGTATCTACGCTCATCTTACTTCTTAACAACCCAGAGGCGGACAATCGCCTCGACTTCGGGATGAAGCGAAAGTTTTAAGTTATAGACGCCGATCTTTCGTATTGGCTCATCGATCGTAAATTTATTTCGTGCTACATCGATTCCTTCGTTCTCTAAAAGCCGACTGATCTGGGAATCGGTAACCGAACCATAAAGCTCTTCATTTTCCTTTGCTTCACAGGCAATAGTTAAGGATATTTTTTCGATCTCTTGTTTTAATTTCAACGACTGCTCTTTTTGGACTTGAGCAGTCTTTTCCTTTGTCCGTTTTATATCTTCGAATCTTTTTAAACTGGCCGCATTAACCGGCAAAGCTAGTTTGCGCGGGATAAGGTAGTTGCGGGCGTATCCATCTTTAACCTCTTTAGTCTGGCCTTCTTTACCGTGCTTACCTAAATCTGCAAGTAAAATTACCTTCACTTAAAAACTCCTCTTTTTGAATCTAGTTAAAAACTACTTAAGAAAAAATTCTGCCAACATAAGGGAGCAAATTCAAAAAGCGTGCCCGTTTAATCTGGGTAGATATCTTACGTTGGTGCTTTGCGCAATTACCGCTGATACGTCGGGATAAGATTTTGCCCCGCGAAGAAATGTAGCGCGATAGCAGCTCGATATTCTTGTAGTCAACATCAAGGTTATTTTTACAAAATGTACAATTTTTCTTAAATCGTACCCCTTTGCTAGGTAGGCGTTTTTTATCTTTGGGATCTTTTTTAAACATATTAAATTGCTCCTGTATTATTGGCCGAACCTTCGCCTTCTAAGTTCAAAACTTCTTCCGGTGCTTCTCCTAAATCAACTTCTTGCGATTGCATTTCTTGGCGCTTATGATCAGGCATAAACTGCACACGTGTGGCTACTACCTCTAAGGTACTGCGATTTTTACCTTCCGAATTTTGCCAGCTGCGCGACTGAAGCCGTCCTTCGATCAAAACCTGCCTTCCCTTCTGCAAGTACTGATTACAAACTTCAGCCATCTGTCCCCAGACTACTACATTTACAAAACAAGTATCCTTCTGGGGCTGACCAGTTCGGTCTTTAAAAGTTCGGTTGGCGGCTATCCGCAGGGTAGTCACTGCTGTACCTTGAGGGGTGTAGCGTAACTCCGGATCTCTAGTTAAATTACCTACCAGAAATACCTTGTTAAAACTTATCATTATTGCCTCCTCATAAAATAATATTAGGAATGTTTACCTTTTAAAATAGTTGCCTTAAGTACCCGTTCGTTGTTTAAGATAACGCTACGTAATATCCTTTCTTCTAGACGGATTACCTCTTTAAGTTCATCAATCTTATCTTTGTCGAGTGTGAAATTGATAAGCCAGTAACAACCTTTACTGTATTTCTTCTTCTCAGCACCTCGCGATTTCAAGACAAAATAAAAGTTGCGTTCCTTAGCCCATATTTTAGAGGCAGAAACTTTTCCCTTAAACTCCTCTATTTTTTTAATAATTTTATTGAAAATTTCTTGAAGCTCATCTTCGGCTAAATCTGGCCGAACTATCATCATGCTTTCATAATTACGATCCACTCTTTTTACCTCCTATCTGGTTAGCTTTCGATTATACTTCTGCATAACAAAATCAGGACCATCGAGAACCCAATCCTGACATGCCGAAGCAGCTTTACTTATAACTTCTTCTAAAGCTTCGGACTCTGAACGCGAGAAGTCGGAAAGAACATAATTGACAGTATCAACGCCCAAATCTCTGCCAATACCGATCTTCAAACGACATATTTGATCTGTCTCTAATGACTCAATTACTGACTGCATGCCGCGATGCCCGCCGGATGAACCACTTTTTCTGAATTTTATGGCTCCCAACTCTAAATCGGCATCGTCATAAACCACTAACAGATCTTCTAAAGAAAACTGATACTTTTTATGAGCTGCTCGAACAGCTTGCCCTGAATTATTCATAAAGCTAGCCGGCTTAATCAAGCAGTAACTATCGGTAGCAGCCAAATAAGCTTTTAACTTAAAACTTCTTTTAAAAGAGCTTGAATCCTTTTCGGCAATTTTCTCAACTACTTGGTAGCCGATATTATGTCTATTATTTTTGTAGCGCCTTCCGGGATTACCGAGACCAAAAATAAATTTCACCTTATGCTTTCTCTTCTTTCTTCTCTTTCTTATCTTTCTCTGCTTCTGGTTCTTCCTCGGCTGTTTCTTTCTTCTCTCTGATAACCTCTGGTTCCTGAGGCGGAGCTTCTTCAAGGGGAACTTCTTCTTCCGGCTCCTCAACCTTAGCCAAAGCCGTAACTATAGTTGCTTCTGATTCAGTAACCAGCTCAATTTTACCCGGAACGCTTAAATCTTCTACGTGAATTGACTTACCTATCTCTAGCTCTGAAATATCTAATTCGATTTTCTCCGGTATATCTAATGGCAGGCCTTCTACTTCCAGCTCGCGTAAAATCTGCTCTACGACTCCTTCGGCTTCTTTTACTTTTTTAGCTTCACCCTTTAAAACAATCGGAATATTAACCTTGATCTTCTCAGTTAAAGAGACTTTTAAAAAATCAATATGCGTCGGCGCCTCAGTTAAAGGATGAAACTGCACGTCTTTTATCAATACCGGTATAGACTTAGCGCTTTTAGTATTACCTATCTGCATATCAATAACCGTACTTTCGGAAAAATTTATTGCTTTTAAAAGTTTTAAACTTTCCGCAGGTATAGTTAAAGGAGTGTTTAAATCGGTGCTGTAAACTACTGCCGGGATTATGCCCTGCTTTCTTAACTTTTTAGCTATTTCTTTACCTTTTGCCTCTCGGCTGTCTACTTTAATCGTTATTCTTTCCATAATTATCTCTTCTCCAATGAATTAAATAACACGCTGATTGACTTTTCAAAATGAATCCTCTTTATTGCCTCAGCAAAAAGATTGCCTACCGAAACAACTTTTATCTTTCTACTCTTTTTGGAACCCTCCAAAGTAATAGAATCGCTAATCGCCAAAGTGTCAATTGCTGACTTATTAATCTTAGAAACTGCATCGCCTGATAAGATACCATGAGTAATTGCGGCAAAAATCTTCTTAGCTCCGGCTTTCTTTATTGCCCGGGCTGCCTCAACTATCGAAGAACCGGTAGAAATTATATCATCAACTAAAATGGCATTTTTACCTTCGACTTCACCCAAGATATGCATAACTTCAGTTGCCTCTGGTGAGTTTCTGCGTTTATCAACAATGGCTAATCCAGCCCTAAATCGCTTAGCATAAGCTCTGGCCATCTTTATTCCGCCAACATCCGGAGAAACTACCACCAGATCGCTGATCTTTTTTCTTCTAAAATAATCGACAAACACGTTAATCCCGTATAAATGATCCAGAGGGATATCAAAAAAACCTTGAATCTGACCGGCATGTAGATCGAGGGTTAAAATTCGGTTTGCGCCAGCTCCGTCTAAAATATTGGCTACTAATTTGGCGGTTATCGGAACTCGCGGCTGGTCTTTGCGATCCTGACGAGCATATCCGAAATAAGGAATCACCGCTGTAATTCTCTGTGGCGAAGCTCGACGTAAAGCATCGAGCATAATCAATAACTCCATTAAGTTCTCATTAACCGGCGGTGAAGTCGGTTGAATAAGAAATACGTCTTTTCCTCTAACATTTTCGCCAATCTCAACTCTAACTTCACCGTCACTAAAACGCTCAACCACAGCTTTGCCCAGTCTCACTTTAAGTTGGCTGCAAATCTTACTGGCTAGTTTCCTGTTAGCACTGCCGGTAAAAATTACCATCTTATCCATAAATCACCTTTTCTTTTTTAGTTTTTTAGCCGGAACTCCTACTACCACGGTACCGGATTTGACATTTTTGGTAACTACGCTTCCGGCTCCGGTTATACTTCTCTTGCCTACTTTAACTGGTGCAATTAAAACAGTATCTGAACCAATGAAGGCCCCGTTCTCGATGTGGGTTTTCCACTTATTTTTGCCGTCAAAGTTAGCAGTAACCGTTCCGGCGCCAATATTTACGTTGTCCTCAATACTAGCATCCCCCAGATAGCCGAAATGCTTCATCTTCACATTGCGGCCGATTTTACTACGGTTTATCTCTATAAAATCACCTATCTGGGAATTGTCACCGATAGAAGTGCCTTTGCGCAGACGCAAAAAAGGCCCCAGCAAACAATGGCTGCCAATTATAACACCTTTCTCAATAAAGGTAAAGGGATAAATTAGCGTGTTTTTGCCAATCCTTACCCCTTCCTCGATAAAGGTGGTTTCCGAATCAACCACCCTAACCCCCTTAGTCATAAGCCGGTCAATAATCCGTTTCTGCATGATCCGCCTTGCTGTAAGTAAGTCCTGGGGGGTATTTATACCAACTATCTCCTCAAAGTGCGATAAAAGATAGGAACTTAGCGGCTCTCCTTGCCTGTAAAGTATTTCTATTATATCAGTTAAAAAATACTCTTTCTTTTTTCGGCTTTTCTTAACTCTAGGCAAATTCTTAAGCAAACTTTCTTTCTTAAAACAGTAAATTCCGCTGTTTACTTCTCCAAAGGCGAAAAACTCACCGCGTTCAGCTTTAAGCTCGATCTTTTCAGTAATCCTTTTGAGCTTTCCCTTATCATCATAAGAAACCACTCCTAAAGAGTTAATCCGCTCCATAACGGCAGTAAGAACGCAACAAGAAAGTTTTTTACGCAAATAGAATGATATGAACTTACTAAGCTTAGACTTGGTTATCAACGGTGTATCTCCACAGACAACTAAAATATTTCTCTGCTTTACAAGTCTTGCTCCTAAGGCTACTGCCTTAGCAGTTCCATCTAACCTTCTTTGCGAAACAAACTCTATTTTAGATCTATTTTTAGAAAAATGTTGACTTACTTCTTTTTTTACTATCTCGCCTTTATATCCGGTAACCACCACTATTTGTTTAACATATTTGTTAAGCAGCAAAAGCTCTTCAATTACATAATAAATTAATGGTTTACCCATTAAATTCTGTAGCACTTTAGGAAGGGAAGAGTTCATCCTCTCGCCTTTTCCTGCCGCTAAAACTATTGCTGTAAACTGTTTCATCTAAATTAACCTTACCTCGGCCCCCAAAGCAAAACCCACTGAGTATCGCCCGATGGCCAATGGCGAAAATTACCCCAAGAGTTATTGCTGTCATCTATGGTTTCGTCAATCTTTACTGCTGCGTTATCGGGAACCGGACAACCACTTGAAGCTCCAGGACCAACTCCGTAGCAACCGTTATCAAAATCTATAGAAAGTTCTCTATTGCCGTCAGCAGGTTCTGTAGGACTTTTGGGTAAATCATCTTCACCCTCGAAATAATATGTTCCTCCCCAAGGATGCATGCCTGTAAAACTCTCCAAATACGGCCCATCCCATCCAGGAAGCGGTGATCCAGCTGCTGTCGGCCAGTTCTCTTGAAACAAAGCACTACTGACTACCGCAAAATCACAGGGATCCGGACCAACCCATCTTCCGGTATCAGCATAAAGAGACATAACTCCAGTTTTTATTGTTTTAAAGTCAGAGATCGCTCTAGCTACTTTCGCCTTCTCAATAGCTTTAAAAGCATTAGGAGCAATTATTGCTGCTAAAATTGCAATGATTGCAATAACTACGATCAGCTCAATCAGAGTAAAACTTTTTCTCATACCCCCCCTTATTTTTAGTCTAGCTATATATACTGCCCGGCCTGGACTCGAACCAGGAAAGGCAGCTCCAAAAGCTGCTGTGTTGCCAATTACACTACCGGGCAATAGAAAAAGACCTTAAATAACTTTCTGGTGCAGTTTAAAGTTACCTAAGCAGGATATTAATTAGGCTGTTTCTTCTGCTTTTGGCTCTTGCTTAGGTTGCTCTTTACCGGGTGATGATTTCTCTTGGCTGTAGGCATCCAAAACCTTACCTTGAAGATAATCGCGAAACTCTTGATTAATTGGGTGGGCTAAATCCTGATGAGTTGCCTGTCGATTTTCTTCCACGCCCCTAGGAGCCGGAGGTAATTGCACCCCGCAGTGGTTGCAATACTGACTTCCTACATCAACCTTCTTGCCGCAGCGAGGACAAAACTGCTTTAACTTCCTTGCCGGCATGGCAACGAATAGACCACTGTTTCCCTCGATAACCTTGATGTTTCTAACCACAAAAGAATTATCAAAGGTGATCGTTGCGTAAGCCTTAAGCCGTTTTCCCTCACTTTCCCGAAGAGAAACCCTGACTTCTGTAATCTCCATACTCTGGCTACCTCCTTTTCACGATGTCTTTTCTAAAATATCTGCTAATCTAAAAAGATCGAATCTATATAATCAGAAAGTTGCTACTTTAAAGACAACCCAAGAAGACGGAAATAGCTTCTTAAAAGCGCTTAAACCCAAAGAACTCCCTAGAGTATAGAGAGCGCTACCCGAGCCAGTTACTTTAACAAAAATTCCTTTCTCAGCCAAACAACGCTTGGCTTTCCTTAATTCAGCGCAAGCCCTGCAGGCTTCTTTCTCGAGGACGTTAAAAATACTTTTCTTTATTAAAAAAGTATCTCCTCGAGACAAGGCATACTGCAATATCTTAACATTATTGAAAACCTTTGTCAATTTAGCTTTCTGGCCGGCATAAATCGCCTTGGTAGACAGAGATTTCTTCGGCCAGACAATGAAATGTGAAAGCTTTTGCTTAATCTTTAAAGGCTCTACCTTCTCCCCTTTTCCCCGCAAAATTGCAAAACGGCTCTGGGAAAGGAAAAAATTAACATCACTCCCCAATTTTTGGCCTAACTGGTACAACTTGTTTTTATCTAACTTTAAGTTAAATAGAGCATTTAAAGCTAACAAAGTGCTGGCAGCATTCGATGAACCGCCGCCCAACCCTGAACCTATTGGTATGTTTTTAGTAAGATCTATGGCTAAACCAAAAGGAATCTTGTAATTTTTCTTTATCAGTTCAGCGGCTTTAAAACTTAAGTTCTGCCTGGTCTCTAAGCTCTTAATGTTTGAGGAAATTTCAATCTTGGGATCAGTTTTTACCCGGATAGTAATCTTGTCTTTTAAAGAGATCCGTTCAGCGATACTTTCGATGCGATGAAAGCCGTTGGGATATTTTCCTACTATATTTAGGTAAAGATTTATTTTGGCTGGGGAAAGAATGCTGATTTTACTGCCCGATAAGTTCTTTTGTCTTTTTAGCGATACAATGAGCGGAGAGACCATAAAAATCCATGAGCTCCTTAGGTGATCCTGACTGGCCAAACACATCCTTAATTCCGATAGGTTCCACTCGAACCGGGTATTTGCTAATCAGAGTTTCAGCTACTGCCGAAAACAAACCACCAATAATTTGATGCTCCTCACAAACAACTATTAAGCTGTGGCTTTTGGCTAGATCTATGAGCAAATCTTCATCGATCGGCTTTATCGTAGGTAGGCTAACTATAGTTGGCGATATCTCCTCTTTAACCAGAATAGTCTCAGCTCCTAAGACCTCCTGGACCATAATCCCGCAGGAAACAATCGCAACTTCCTTGCCCTGTTTTAAAATCTGCCCCTTGCCTAAACTGAATCCGGGTTTATTATCCAGAGTAGGAATCTTTGAACGCCCGAGGCGAATATAGAATGGTCCTTGGGTTTTATAAGCAGAAATCACCGCTTCTTTAGTCTCTGGTCCGTCAGCCGGAACAACTATCTTCATATTAGGAATGGCTCTAAAAAAGTTTATATCCTCAAGGGCCTGATGAGATGAACCGTCTTCACCAACGGTTATTCCGCCATGAGTAGCAACGATTTTAACATTAAAATTGTTGCTGCAAATAGAGTTTCGCACTTGATCTAAGGCCCGGGCCGTAGCAAACATGGCAAAAGTAGAAGCAAAAACAATTTTTCCGCAACTAGCCAGTCCAGCGGCTGTTGCCATCATATTCTGCTCAGCTACGCCGAAGTTAAAAAACCTTTCCGGAAATTCTTTGGCAAAAAAGGAAGTTCTGGTTGAGCCGGAAAGATCAGCGTCAAGAACAACTACATTTTTGTCCTTAAGGCCTAACTCCACCAAAGTTTTACCGTAAATATCGCGTGCGTACAGCTTTTCCATCTCTATAGTTCTTTTTCGTCGATCTCGATATCTTGAAGCTCTTTTAGGGCAACCTCTTTTTCGGTCTCACTAGGCGACCTTCCGTGGAAGTCAACCACATGCTCCATAAAAGAAACTCCCTTGCCCTTAACTGTATGAGCAACAATTATTACTGGCTTTGATTTAATACTCTTGGCTTTATTAAAAGCCTGTAGTAACTCTTCGATGTTATGTCCGTCGCACTCAACAACATGCCAGCCAAACGACTCCCACTTATTGACTAGAGGTTCTAAAGACATTACTTCTTCGGTTCTGCCGTCGATCTGAAAACGATTGTAATCAATGATTGCGCAAAGATTATCTAATTTAAAATGAGCCGCAGCCATTGCCGCCTCCCAGATATTTCCTTCCTGACTCTCACCGTCGCCGATTAAGCAGTAGACTCGCCAGCTGGCTTGATCAAGTTTGCCAGCTAAGCTCATACCTAAGGCTACCGATAAACCCTGACCCAGTGAGCCGCTACCCACTTCAATGCCGGGAGTTTTTCGATCAGGATGGCCCTGCAAGAGAGAACCTAGCTTACGCAGACGCATGAGCTCTTGTTTGGGAAAATAGCCGCTTAAAGCTAAAGCCGCATAAACCGCTGGGCAGCAGTGCCCTTTAGAAAGATGAAATCGGTCCCGCTGAGGCCACTGAGGGTTTTTAGGATTGTGCTTTAAAACCTCAAAGTAAAGGGTAGTAATTATTTCGGTCGAAGAAAGCGAACCGCCGGGATGACCGGAGCCAGCTTCGGCCAGCATCTCAACAATAAGCTTTCGGACCAAG
>CAZFML010000030.1:0-11715 GCA_964519975.1 uncultured Planctomycetia bacterium | reverse complement strand
ATTCGTAAAATAGTAAGTTTATTAGCAATGTTCATCTTAAGTCCCCACTAAATCATAGTCGTAAGAGTCGACTATTTTTAGTTTGTAGAAATTGCCTATTTTTAAATTCTTTCTCTTGATAAACACAACTCCGTCAACTTCCGGAGCATCAAACTGGCTTCTACCAAGATAAAGATCGTTCTGCTTGTCTTGGACTAAAACTTTTATTTCTTTACCGACTAATTTCCGATTTAGGTTTGAACTGATTTCTCTCTGCAAACTCATCACTTTAGAATAACGCTTCAATTTAGTGCTGTGGTGAACCTGATCTTTAAAATTATAGGCTGGGGTACCTTCTTCGCGAGAATAGATAAAAGCACCCAAGCGCTCAAACTGAACCTGATTTAAGAAATCTAACAACTCTTTAAACTCTTTTTTTCCCTCGCCAGGGAAACCGACAATTACTGAACTTCTAATAGCACAGTTAGGGATTCGCTTTCTTATCTTAAAGATCAAATCTTTTATCTGTTTTCTAGTTATTTTTCGGTTCATCGCCTTTAGAATTCTATCATTTATATGTTGGATAGGCAAATCAATATATTTACAAATTCGCTCGCTTTTAGCAATAAGTTCTATCAGCGAGTCAGATAAATGGCGAGGGTGGGTATAAATCAGCCTTATCCAATCTATATTCTTCGAAACTTTCAGAATCTGCTTTAGCAAACCGGTAAGCTCTTTTTTAGGCTTTAGGTCTTTACCCCAGCTAGTAATATCCTGGCCGATAAGATTGAGTTCTTTAACTTTTCTTTGGTTAAGATAGCTAACCTCTCTTAAAATATCGTTGCTAGGGCGGCTCCTAAGACTTCCCTTAATTTCGGGAATCGCGCAAAAACTACAGCGGTTTAGGCAGCCTTCGCAGATTTTTAAAAATTCAGCATAGGAAGTTTTGGTCTTGTTTTCTAGCGGCGAAAATTTAAGCTCCTTAAGCACTCCTCTCCACTCATCTATCTCAGGATAAGAACGACTTAGCTGTTTTCGGTAGCGTTCGACAAGGCAGCCGCAAACAATTATTCTTTTTGCCCTTTTCTTCTTCAAATCTAGAGCCTGATCAATTACAGCTAAAGACTCTTTCTTTGCCGGATCAATAAAGCCACAGGTGTTAATAAGCAGTATATCGCTGCCTTCAACCTTGTCGTTAAAACTAAACCCTTGCTTTATAAACTGCTGTTTAAGCCGTTGGGAATCATAACTGTTACGAAAACAACCCAAAGATATTATCGAAAAGGTCTTCTTAGACATTTTGCAAAGTTATTTATCAACGCTTATCCCTGAGGCTGTTATTTTGAGGCTTTTTATAGGCTTACGTAGAGATGTAAGGAGAGGAATTGGTTTTCCGTTTACTTCTAGATGGACTGCTGAGCCATCCTTGATTTTAAGTTCTATTTCTTTTTTGCCTTTCCAGGTTTCACGGGCTCCCTTGTCCAGGACACCTTCAAAGTACAATTTTCGATCAACGAATACCTTTAAAAAACATTTCTTTTTAACAGTTAAGGAAACTGACAGCTCGCCTTTTTTGGGAATCGAGTCAGGAATATCTTTTACCGGAGATGTTGTTTTTCTAACCCCTCTTCTAAAAGCCTTAGAGACGCCTCTTAAAATCATTCCGCCGACAACCAGCGAAATCCACATTACGGCTATAGCTACAACTACTATTACAATTTTTCTCTTCGCTTCCGGAGAGATCTTAAAGGTTTCCCGCTCTAAGTTAATCGCGGACTTATTGGGCGTAACCCTTTTTATTATTTTTGTTTTCTTGGTCGAAGCAGCCAGAGAATCGATTTCTCCTAAAGCCTGGCCTAAATCCACACCCAGAAATGCGGCATAGATTTTTATAAACCCTTTTAAATAGGCAGAGTTTATGTTGGTTAAATTACAAGCTTCGATATCTCTAATAACTGAAGGATGCAGTTTGGTTTTTTCTACTGTCTGCTCAATGCTGTAGCCGAGAGTAGCGCGTTTCTCTTTTAATTTATGGCAGAGTTCTTTAATCATAACCACCCTCGTTCGGCTAAATACTTCTCGGGCTCAACGATAATCTCTCTGGCTTTACTTCCACAAAAAGGCCCAACAATTCCTTCTTGTTCCATCAAATCGAGAAGCCTAGCAGCCCGAGTATAGCCTACACGCATCCTCCTCTGGAGTATTGAAGCTGAAGCTTGTCGAGCTCCCAGGACAATCTTTACCGCATCATCAAATAACTCATCACTTCCTAAGTTGATATTTTGCTTTTTCTCGGCTTCAGCTATTTTCTCCTCATAAACCGGCCTTCCTTGAGCTTTAACAAAACTGGTTAAGGTTTCAATATCTTCATCATCAAGGAAAGAACCTTGAGCCCGAATAAGCTTTAAAGCTCCTGGTTTTAAGAAAAGCAAATCACCTTTGCCGAGAAGTTTATCAGCACCCATCATATCTAAGACCGTGCGCGAATCAACTTTTGAGGAAACCTTAAAGGAAATCCGAGCCGGAAAGTTAGCCTTAATTACTCCGGTAATAACATCTACTGACGGCCGCTGGGTAGCAAGAATAAGATGAATTCCTACTGCCCGGGAAAGCTGAGCCAGCCTCTGAATTGTAGTTTCAATGCTATCACGGGCTACAATCATAAGGTCAGCCAGTTCGTCAATGATGACAATAATATAAGGGAGATTCTTACCGCGCTTGTTATAAGCTTCGATATTGCGACAGCCTTCTTCGGCTAGGAGCTGATATCTCCTTTCCATCTCCTCAACTGCCCAGTTTAAAGCTAGAAAAGCTTTCTTGGCTTCAGAAATTATCGGATGTATCAGATGGGGAATTCCGGCAAAAATTGCCAGCTCAACCATCTTAGGATCAATCATTATGAATTTGACTTCATCGGGCCGGGCTTTAAATAGTATCGAAGAAATAATAGAATTAACACAGATAGTTTTCCCCGATCCAGTTGCTCCGGCAATTAGAAGATGAGGCATATCAACCAAATCAGCAATAACCGGATTTCCGGATACATCTTTTCCGATAGCCAAACTAAGCTTTGATGCGGAATTAAGGAAAGGCTTCTCTTCCAAGACTTCTCTTAAAAACACAAAATTTTTCTTTAAGTTAGGAATCTCAACACCGACCGTTCCTCTGCCGGGAAGGGGGGCGACTATCCGTACATGCGAAGATTTCATCGCCAAAGCTATGTCATCGGAAAGCACAGAAATTTTCTGAATTTTAGTTCCCGATTGAGGAGAAACCTCATACATAGTAACCACCGGCCCTTTTTGCACGCTCACCACCTTAGCCTCAACACCGAAGTCAGAAAGGGTAGTTTCCAATTCTTTAATGTTAGATTTAATATCTTCCTTTACTTCGCGCTGATCGGGAAAAGGAGGAACTTTTAACAGTGAGGGTTGCGGTAATTTATAGCTACGCGGATCAAAAGGCTTGGTAGTCTGGTTGTCTTGAGTTGCTACCTGCTGCTTTGAAGAACCAGTCTCTTGTAAACCCTGCTTTAGTTTAGCAGTTTTAAGCTTAAGTGCTTCCTGGCTGCTGCGTGAATAGTCTCGACTGGAGTCAGCTTCGACTTTCGGTGTATATACTTTTATCTCCGGTTTTACTTTTCCTAAATCTTTAGCTGGACTTTGAGTCTTTTTTCGTATCCGGGAGCTTTCGGTTTGAATATCAGACAGTGCAGTTTTTCGATTTCGAATAAAGTTAATCAGTCTAAAAAAGATATTTTTAATACCACGAGATAAATCAACAAAGAAAAAACCAAACAAAAGGGTTGCGTTTACGGCCATAAGCAAAACAAGACTAATTAAAGCTCCGTGGTAACCAAGATACTTTTTAAAAAACGAGGCTAGAAAAAACCCGATTATCCCCGAAGCGGTAAATATATCTGCTTGAGTTTGAGGAAATATTCCGATAAAGCCGGCAAAAAAAGCCATAAACAACGTAAAAGCAAATAAATTAATGGCCCGCCGACTAGCTAAACCAGAAAAACGCACAACCCCTAAGGCACTAAGTCCAGTTAAGAAAAGGCAAATCGGTAAGAAATAAGCAGTGTAGCCTAAGAGAAAAAAAAGAAAAAAAGCAAGATAGGCTCCGCCAATCCCGATAAGATTGGATATTGCTTCCGGTCTCGGGGCGGTTAAAAAAGAGATATCTTTAGGGGTGTAAGAAACCAGACTTAAAAGGATTAGAAGTGAGGCCAGAAATAAAGTAACACTCTTCAGGAAAGAAGAGAGAGGCTTCATATTTTATAACCTAAGATTTTGCTTGCTTAATACTTAAGCGAATCTTTCCCTGGGGGTCTATGCCAATTACCTTTGCTTTTACTACATCGTCTAATTTTAAAAACTCGCCTACATCTTTAACAAATCCATCGGAAAGCTCTGAGACGTGTACCAAGCCGGATTTACCGGGAGCAATCTCACAAAAAGCACCGAAGTTGACTATGCGCTCTACTTTAACTTCATAAATTTCGCCAACCTCCACATCTTTAACTAAATTGGTAATCTGTTTAACTGCCCGTTCCAAATCTTCAACGGTTTGAGCAGCAACTGAAACCGTGCCGGTCTCGTCAGCGATATCAACGGTAACGTTGTTTTCACGCTGAATTCTTTTTATAATCTTTCCGCCGGGACCAATTATAGCTCCGATCTTATCCGGGTTAACATCAAAAGACTTTATCTTAGGGGCATATTCGGAAAGAGATCCCCGGGGGGCCGATATAGCTTTCTTCATCTCATCTAATATGGCAGCCCGGGCTTCTTTGGCTCGAGCGAGACTTTCTTCAATCATTTTAAAATTTAAACCGTCAATCTTTGTGTCCAACTGAATTGCAGTAACGCCTTTTTTTGTCCCGGCTACCTTAAAATCCATGTCACCGTAATGGTCTTCGGCTCCGGCAATATCAGTAAGAATTTTATAATCCTCACCCTTGGTAACCAAACCTATAGCAATTCCTGAAACTAACTCCTCTACCGGAACTCCGGCATCCATAAGTGAAAGAGAAGCCGCACAGGCCGAGGCCATAGATGAGGAACCGTTTGATTCCAAAATTTCAGAAACTATTCTTATAGTATAGGGAAAATCTTCTTTAGAGGGAATTAAGGGTGTTAATGATTTCTCAGCCAAGGCCCCGTGGCCGACTTCTCTCCTTGAAGGACCACGCATAAACTTAACCTCACCGACGCTAAAAGGAGGAAAACTATAGTGAAATATAAAATTCTTGTAAGCTTCTCCTTCCAAAGCCTCAATGAACTGCTCGTCAGAGCTAGTTCCTAAAGTGACTACGGCTAAAGATTGAGTCTGGCCGCGAGTAAAGGTTGCTGAGCCATGAGTCCGAGGCAGGACTCCTACCTTACACTCAATCTTACGAATGTCAGTTATCGCTCTTCCGTCTGGCCGCTTTCCTTCTTTAAGAATTTTTTCACGTAAAATCCCCTCTTCGACAACCGAAAGAACATTCTTTATATCTATCTCGGTTACTTCCGAATCATCAGTTATCAACTCTTGGCCTAGCGAAGCGAGAACTTCTTGCAATTGTTGTTGCTTTTTATCCCGATCGGTAACTGAATATATTTCCTCTAATTTTGATTCTGTTCTTTCTTTAACCTTTTTCAAAAGCTCAGGATCTACTTTGGATAGTTCCGGTTCCTTCTTCTTTTTACCTACCTTCTCCTTGAAATCCTTCTGCAAATTTATTAATTCTTTTATAAAAGGATGAGCAAACTTAATTGCCTCAAAAATTTCCTTTTCAGCTACCTCTCTAAGGCCTCCTTCGAGCATAACTACCTTTTCTGAAGTTCCGACTACCACCAGATCCATGTCTGAGGACCGTCTTTCCTCATAACTAGGATTAACAATATATTCATTATTCAGCCGGGAAACCCTTACTGCCCCTACGGGATTATCAAAAGGAATATCGGAAATATAAGTGGCGCAACTTGCAGCATTAACCGCTAGAATATCAGGATCGTTTATGCCATCGCTGGATAAAACCATAGCAATTAACTGAACTTCGTTAGTTAATCCTTTGGGGAAAAGCGGCCTTAGAGGCCGATCAATAAGGCGGGCGGTTAATATTTCTCCATCTTTGGGACGTCCTTCTTTCTTGAAAAAACCTCCGGGAATTTTACCCATGGCATAAGTTCTTTCTTGATATTCTACGGTAAGCGGAAAAAAATCTTTACCCGGTGAGGGATCCTTAGACATACAAGCGGTAGCTAATACTAGAGTACCGCCGAAAGACACACAAACACTACCATTGGCTTGCTTTGCCCATTGACCAGTAGAAAAAGTAAATGAACTCTTTCCTAATTTGGAAGTAGATATTGAAGCAGTCATCCTATTTAAGTTTAAGCTCCTTGGTGACCTCAGTGTAACTTTGGGGGTCTTTTGATGCAAGATAGCTTAAGAGGCGGCGGCGCCTGCCGACTAAAGTTAAAAGGCCGCGACGGGAATGAAAATCCTTCTTGTGTTTTTTTAGATGCTCAGTAAGATAACTTATCCGTTCGCTCAGAAGAGCGATCTGGACAGCCGCTGAGCCAGTATCTTCCACATGGGCCTTAAATTTATCAATAAGTTTTTTCTTCTTGCCTTTCTCAACCATAATTCTCTATATTATATAATAACTCCTTACGCCTTAACTGTCAACCACGCTTTAGAAAGCTTAAATGGAAAACAGGCGGGAAGTTACCGCAGGAGGGTATTATAACAGAAGCTTAAAAAAAGGTCAAGTATATTAAATGATTTGAGAGCTATGACTCCTTTTCAAACTCCTTGACTATCTTTTTTACCTCAAGCTCGGTTTTGGTTATTTTTTCCCGGCAGAACTTGATCAACTCCACAGCCCGCTTTACCTTTTCTGAGACTTCATCAACATCAATCTCCTCAGACTCAAGGCCAGCGAGAATTTTCTCAAGCTCTGAGACGGCTTCTTTGTACTTTATGGCTTTTTTACTCATTTTGCTTCTCCTTTCGTTTTACTTCTGAATCCAATTTACCGTCATAAAGGACAGTAGTAATCTCCTCTCCTACCTCAACATCTCTGACCGATTTAAATATTCGTCCATTTTTAAAGGTAAGAGAGTAACCGCGCCTTAAAACATGTTTCGGATCTAATATGTTAATTTTTTCCTCTAAATAACTCAAATTACCAGAAAGACTTTTCAACAGCTTAGGCAAAGATGATTTTAAAAACCCGACTTTTGTTTTTAGAAGTCCCTTTTTCTGAACCAAAGAAACCGCAAGAGCACTAGCTATCGAGTGTTTCTTCTCTAGAATCTGCTGAAGTTGATCGGCAAAATAACGGGCCAGAAGCGAATCGGTACTAATGGTTATGTTTTGCAGTCGCCCCTTGGAAGTTTGTAATAAATCTTGAGTCTCGGTGATAATCTTTTCTTCTAAATTATCGAGATTTTGCAAAAAGTCTCTTACTTTTTCGGTTAAAAACTGAGCAGCTTTTGTGGGGGTTTTACAAAAAGTATGAGCAACCATGTCAGTAATGGTAGTATTGATCTGATGGCCAATAGCTGAAATAACTGCAAATCGAGAGTTAGCTATTTTCTGACCAATATTTTTATTGTCAAAGCAACTTAAATCAGCTATCGAACCGCCTCCCCGGGTAATAATAATAACATCTAACTCATTGGGAGACAATCCGTTGAAGAAAGAAAGCGCTTCGAGGACATCTTTCTCAACCAATGAACCCTGCATGTGACAGTTACAAGCTAAAACCTTAAAACCATAACCCGATAAATCTAATTCATTAATAAAATCATGGTAGGCAGCTGAATCGTAAGCAGTTATTAAACCGATATGTAAAGGAATCAAAGGTATCAGCTGCAGCTTATTCTTTTCTATTAAGCCAAGCTTTTTTAACTCTTCGATAACTTTAAGACGGTTCTCGGCGACCTTTCCCAAAGTATAGACTGTATCAATATCAACTACAACCAAGCTGTACTGTCCAGTAGGAGCATGGAGACTAACTTCACACAAAAACTTCACTTCAATATCGTTTTTGAACTCAAAAGCGCCTTTGGTTTCCTGAATCCGGCGCTGAATCAAGGGTTGTCGTCCGGCAAAAAGAGCAACTTTTACCTTAGCGACGATTCCTTGATCTTGAGCGCCTTTCTGAACTAATTCAAAATAAATATGTTTTTTTTGACGCTCAGGACGCAAACCCTGAATTTCACCACAAACCCAAATCTGTTCGGGAAACTCCCGTTGTATAACCGAGCGGACTGTAGTATTGAGCTCTAAAACCGTATAAACTTTTTGGATTTTAAAAAGGCTATCCATAAACAAAATTAACTATTTTATCAACCTGATTAGTAAAATCAGTTAAGCTCTTTCCTTGTAAAACTAAACAGCTTGTTTTGTAAGGGCCCCAGCGTTTGGGATTAGATACGGTAAATAAGCCTGCGACCGGAACTTTAAGCAAGCTGGCTAAATGCAAGGGGCCGGAATCTAATCCTACTAAAGCTCTACAGTTATGTTTTAGGAAGGCGGCTAAATTTCTTAAATTTAACTTACCGCTAAAATCAGCCACCCCTAATTGTTTAGCTAGTGTTTTAGCTTTAGGCTCTTCGGCCTTTGAGCCAATAAGAGCAATGCTAGAAAAACCTTTCTCTTTTAGCTTCTTAACCAAAACTTGCCAAAATTCATCGGCGATTGCCTTTAGAGGGTTAGAAGTAAAAGGGTGCAGCAATAAATAAGAGCCGGAAATATTCAGAAATTCCAAAGAGCTTTTCTGATCAACCTTAAGATTGACCTCGGGAGCAACTGAATTTTTGCAAATTAAACTAACCAGTTCTAGATTATAGTCAACCTCATGTTTATCCTCTAAGTACTTTTTGTCTTTAATCTTCTTATTCAGACACCAGCCCCATTTTCGATCGTAGCCTACCCTTAAAGGCACTCTGGATAAACAGCTAGCGAAATGGAACTCTTTTTTCGGATTTAAAACTACAAGGCAGTCTATTTTCTCTTTGTTTAAAATCGCCGCTAAACGAAAACTGCCCTTAAGCCCTCTAAAACAATCTTCTTTGAGCTCAATAAACCTATCAATAAAATCTACTCCCTTTATTAACTCAATATTAGATTCTTGAGCCAAGAGATAAATTGTGCTGTTAGGAAAGTTTTCTCTGACCAGCTTGATGGCCGGCAAGCTTAATAAGAACTCTCCAAATCGATCAGAACGGATAAGAGCAATTTTGTTCATCTAACCCTTGTATTTTAACTTATTCTTGTAATAATCCTGCAGATGTCCTTTAGTGTTACGCTGCTTTAAGAATTCTCTAATCTTTCTCATCTCCTCTTGAACCTGCTCAGCAGTCAAGTGTTGGGTATCGATAGCTTTTCCGCCCCGGCCGTCTTGGCCAGTAACTAAAAAGAAATCAGAAAAATCCTGAGAGATAATTCTGGCTCCGAACCTCTGGGGATGTTTATAGACTTCACAACCAGGCAGCGGGATAAAGGTATAAAACTGGGCTTGATCAATACCGGATTTATTTATAAAGTTAATTGTTTCCTGAATAGTTTCTTTGGTTTCACCAGGAAAACCCAAAATGAAATAACCAATCACGGTAAGGCCGGCGGCTTTGGCCATATCAATTGCTTTTAAGTTTTTCTCAACCTTAGTGCCTTTTCTCATCAAATCAAGTAATTCTTGAGAACCGCTCTCGATACCAAAAGAAACTATTCGGCACCCGGATTCATAAAGAATTTCATAAAGATCAGGGTGAGAGATATCAGCGCGGCTATCACAGCGATAGATAATGTTTAAGTCTTTTACCTTATCTCTAAATTCGATCAGGCGCCTCCGATCAATAGTAAAGCGATCGTCAAAAAATACAAAATGCCTAACCTGATAAAGCGAGATAATTTTACGAATCTCTTGGATAATATTATCCAGCGAGCGAAATCTTACTTTTTTTCCAAACAGTGAATGATCACAAAAAGCACATTGAAAAGGACAACCCCTTGAACCAATAATACCGAAAGAGCGCTTAGCCTCTACTTTACTGGTGAACCTATTCATATCCACCAAATCCCAGGCCGGGAAAGGTATTGAATCTAAGTCGTTAATAAACTCACTTTTTATAATCCGATCTATGGATTTTTTATTTTTATAAGCCTCAGCCACTTTGAGGATGGAACGCTCCCCTTCACCGACCACAACCTGATCAAATACTGAAAGTTCTTCTGATTCAGGAAGAGCGCTTGGATGTGCTCCGCCACAAATAACCGGCTTAGTTTTAAATTTATCCTTTATAAACTTAGCGATTTCAATGCCCAAGCCAGTAGTGGGAGTATAGAGCTGTATTCCATATAAATCGGCCTCATTTATCTCCGACTTCCAACTCTCATGAGAATGGCCGGCAAGATTAGTTATCCGCACTGCGTAGCCATTCTCTCTTAATACAGCAGCTAAATATAGAAGGCCTAAAGGTTCATTCAATAAATCATCGATACAGGTAGGGTCAGGTACCCTGATCAAATCTACTAACAACTCTCACTCTCCCTAAAGCTACTTAACCAAGGCAACTTCTGCTTTGTGGATACGCCTTAATTTATTCAAAAGATTAAATAATTTAGAATCATCTACAAAAATATGTGTATATTTCTTTTTCTTTACCAATACATTAAAAACAGAGTGCAACCTAAAGAATAAAGAAGAAATTGTAATTGATTGTATATTGGCATGTCGGGCCAGTTTTAAAGATGCTAAACTTGCCTTCAAGAAAACTCTAACCCAACTGTATTGGTTGGCATAGTCAAGGGTCTCTTTTTTTAAACTCTCAAAATATTCTTTATTTTCTTTAGTCAAAATATATAGAATTCTTTTAGGCTTGCCAACTTTCCGGTAGAAAACCTCCCGGCTCCTCTTAAACAACTGCTCAAAATTCCTATCTTTAAAAGAGACATGTTCCTTATGAAAAACGTAGGCGCGTTGCGCAATTAGGACTCTATATCCTGCCTTCCTGGCTCTTAAAGAATATTCTGTATCTTCGAAATAACCGGGACTAAATTCTTCATCCCAGACTCCAATTTCCTCAACTACTTTATGTTTTACCAAAAAACAGAATCCAATAGCTGCCGCTGTTTCGGTAAACCTCTCTTTGAGCCTTTTGCACTCTTGGGCACAGGCAATAATTCCTTTCAAAGAAGTATCTTTTGGTTTATCCCTCAAAGAAGGGTTAACTACTCCGATATCTTGACTGAGATTAGCTACGGCAACCATTTCTGATAACCAGCCGTCGGTAACTACAGTATCATTATCTAAAACACAGACAAAATCCGCATCAGAAGCTAGCATTCCTTGATTGCCGGTCTTTGTATTGCCCAAGTTCTTTTCATTTCTGATCAATTTGAATTTAAACCTCTTATCTTCTTTTAAGCTTTCTAGATATTCCTTTGTGGGGCTATCTGAAGCATCATCAACAGCAATAATTCTATAAGGGTAATGAGTATTAGCAACTACATGCTCTATGCACTCACTAGTTAATTCCTTCTTATTCCAAACTGGTATTACAATATCGCAACTCATTTTAGTGCCAACCTTGCTTTATAGACGAAACAACATAACTTACATCCTCGTCAGTTAAAAAATTATGCATCGGAATATTAATATAGCTTTCAGAAAAACGATCCAAGACCGGCAGATCATTACGCCGGCCGCCAAAAATTGTATATTGATCATTGCGC
>CAZFML010000029.1:0-12139 GCA_964519975.1 uncultured Planctomycetia bacterium | reverse complement strand
AAGGGATTTACTCCTGAGCAAATTGTTGATTATCTGGCTTTAGCCGGTGACAGCACTGATAATATTCCTGGCGCTAAAGGCATTGGAAAGGTCACAGCGGCTAAATTGATAAAAGAGTTTAAGACTATCGAAAACCTGTTTAAGAACTTAGATAAGCTTCCCGAAAAAACTAAAGACATATTGAAAAACGATAAGAAAAACATTGTTTTAAGCAAAGAGCTTGTAAAGTTAGAGCCCCCGTCTCTGGACTTAGGATGGCAGGATCTTGAAATCGACCAAATAAACCACAAGGCTTTATATGGTATGTTTAGCGAGCTCGAATTTAAGACCTTGCTAAAAGAGATACCAGCTCCGGCTTTCGAGATGAAATTGGAAGTCAAAGACAATATTACTAAAGAGTCTTTAGCGAGTCTTTGTAAAGGGCCTTTATGCTTAGCCGTTGGAGGTAATAAAGTTTCGGTTTATGACCATAGCAAGAGTTGTTTTTATAAGCTGGATATTACTAAACTTAGAGACTGTCTTTGCAATAAGCAGATTAAGAAGTTGTCTCACAGCTTCAAACAAGAAATTTACCCCTTAGGTCTGGATATTGAAGGGGTATGGTTTGATACTAAAATTGCGGCTTACTTACTAGACTCCAGTTTAGTTGATTATGAGCTCGAAACCCTAGTTTCTCATTTTTTGGGAAAACATATTAAAGAAATAGATTTTGAGTTTAAGCCTTACTTTATCTATAGGCTTTATGAACTGTTTTTGCCTAAATTAAAAGAGCAAGGTTTAGATAAGCTTTTCTTTGAGGTTGAGATGCCTTTGATTGGGATTTTGAGCCAGATGCAGAAACAAGGGGTTAAAGTTGAACCTAAAATACTTAAGGGTCTGTTGGGGGAGGTAGACCTAAAGATTGAGGCAATAACTGGGTCGGTTTTTAAAGCCGCGGGGCATAAGTTTAATCTCAATTCACCCAAACAGTTAGGGGTAGTTCTTTTTGAGGAGTTAGGCATAGCCCCTTTAAAAAAGACTAAGACCGGATATTCTACCAGCGAAGAGGTTCTGGAAAAACTTTCCTTGAACTACTCAATAGCCAAGGAGATTATCGACTATCGGCATCTAAACAAGCTTAAAAATACCTACATCAACCCTCTTATTGAAGCGGTGGGAAAAAACAAAGGCATGTTACACACTCAGTTTAATCAAGTGGTAGCCCAGACCGGTAGACTTTCAAGTTCAGAGCCTAATCTACAAAGCATTCCTTCCCGGGGAGAGTTTTCCACTGCCTTAAGAAAGGCTTTTGTTTCCAGCTTTCCTAAAGGCAATATCATTTCCGGGGATTATTCACAGATTGAGCTGAGAATCTTGGCTCACTTATCGGAAGATGAAAATTTAATTAGGGCCTTTTGTGATGATTTAGATATTCATGCTCATACCGCATCTTTACTTTTTGGGTTATCAGCTGATAAGGTATCGGACTTAAAGCGCAACATCGCCAAGCGAGTTAACTTTGGTATTATCTACGGAATGAGTTCCTACGGATTAGCCAGAGAACTAAAAATTGGACCCGAAGAAGCTCAGAATTTTATTGACGACTACTTTAAACGTTATCCCGGGGTAAAAGATTATTCGAAAAAAGTTCAAGCTCAGGCTAAGAATAAAGGTTTTGTGACTACAATTTTAGGCCGACAGAGGAAACTTCCGGAAATCAATAGTTCTAATTTGCAGCTTAAAGAGTTTGCTCTTCGTCAAGCAATCAATGCACCGATTCAAGGCTCTTGTGCTGATATTATTAAGTTAGCGATGATAAAAATTCATCAGGAAATAGAAGCAAAAAAAATGCAGACAAAGTTAATCATCCAGATTCACGATGAGTTAATCTTTGATGTTCCAAGCTCTGAGCTAAATTCGGCAGCTGCTATTATCAGGCAAGGCATGGAGAATAGCTTAAAATTAGAAGTGCCGATAAAAGTTAATTTAAAGGCCGGCAAAAACTGGGGTCAGCTTAAGGAGGTTAAGTGAAGATCGCCTTTTGTTCTTCGGAAGTTTTCCCCTTTGCCAAAACCGGCGGACTGGCTGATGTTAGTGCGGCTTTACCTAAAAGCTTAACCGATAGCGGTTGTGAGGTAAAAGTATTTTTACCGCTCTACCAGAACATAAAACCAGATAAAATGCACGATGGTTTTGGGGTTAGCCGAGAGGGTAACTTAGAGTTTTTCTTTATCAAGAACGATAAGTACTACTTACGAGAGGGAATTTACGGAACCTCTTTAGGTGATTATCCCGACAACCTAGAACGCTTTTCTTTTTTCAGCAGGCAGGTGCTTGAAATTCTTAAAAAAATAGATTTTTCACCAGAAATTATTAACTCTAACGATTGGCAGACTTCTTTGGTTAACATTTATCTTAAACTGCTCTTTTCCGAGGATAGTTTTTATGCTAAGACCAAGTCAGTTTTAACAATTCATAACCTTGCTTATCAGGGAATATTCGATAAAGATAAATTTTCGTTTCTCAAGATACCGCAAAAATACTTTAGGCCTGAGTATTTGGAGTTTTACGACAGGATAAACCTGTTAAAAGGAGGTATCATATTTTCCGATTTAGTAACTACCGTAAGCCCTACTTATGCCAAAGGGATAAAAACTGCCGAGTTTGGCTGCGGTTTAGAGGGGGTGTTACAGAATAAGGCAGATCGCTTAATCGGCATTCTTAACGCTATTGATTGCAATATTTGGAACCCGGCAAGCGATAACTACATTTATAAAAAATACAGCCCCAAGACGCTCTCTGACAAGCTGGCGAATAAGCTGGCTTTACAGAAAGAGTTAGGTCTTAGAACCGACAAAGATGCCTTTTTATTGGGAATGGTAAGCCGTCTGGCCGAGCAGAAAGGCGTTGATATCCTCGATGAGGCTTTAGAGGAGTTGTTAGGTAAGTATCAGATAGTTATTTTAGGCTTAGGTGACGAACAATATCATCAGAGGCTTAAGAAGAAGTGTAATAAATTTAAAGGTTCATTTTCGCTTAACTTAGCTTTTGATGAGGAGTTAGCTCATAAAATCTATGCTGGCTCTGATGCCTTTTTGTTGCCTTCGCGCTTTGAGCCCTGTGGACTTTCTCAGATGATTAGTTATAAATACGCAACCGTGCCGATAGTCAATTATACCGGAGGCCTCGTAGATACAGTTGTTGATGTTGTTGAAGGCGGAGGAGGTTTTGTATTTAAGAAATATAAGGCTTCGGATTTAGTTAAAGCTTTAGAAAGGGCGCAAATACTGTTTAGTAATAAAAACAAGTGGCTTAAAGTGTTAGAAAGAATAGTTGACTATAACTTTTCTTGGCAGGCAGCAGCTAAAGCATATCTTAAAGTTTATAAAAAACTACTTAGTTAATAATGCTAGTTGTGGGTTTAACCGGAAATTTAGGAAGCGGGAAAACAACAGTTCTTAACTTGTTGCAGCGCAAAGGCGCCAGGGTATTTAATAGCGACCGATGCGTTCATCAGCTTTATAACCAAAAAAAAGGTTTGGTTTACAAAAAAATCGCCTGTCAATTCCCGGAAGCAGTTAATAAAGGAAGGATTAATCGAGGTTTACTCTCGAATTTTGTTTTCGCCGATAAAAATAAACTTAAAAAACTTGAACAAATAGTTCATCCGGTAGTGATTAAAGAATTGGGGAGGTGGATTAAAGACTGTCGCCGGAGGACTAAGAGTGGCAAGGTTTGCCTGGCCGAAGTGCCTTTGCTTTTTGAGAAAAGACTTAAAGCTTACTTTGATCTAGTGGTTTTAGTTAAAACTGAAAAAAAAGTTCTTGTTAAACGGCTTGGCAAACTATATGGATTTTCTAAGCAGCAGGCCTATCGGAGACTTTCATTTTATAAGCCTTTGCGAGAAAAGACCAAAGGAGCAGATTATATTGTCGATAATAGCGGAAATTTTATGAACTTAAAAAAGGAGGTTGATTTACTGTGGAAAAAGCTAAAGGAAAAGTAAAAAGTAAACAGACCCAAACTGACGATACCATTGATATCGGTACCTTAAAGGACAAGAAGATTTCTGAGCTTAATAAGATTTCAAGGAATCTCAATGTCAACGGTATCAGCGGATTGAAAAAACAGGATTTAATTTTTAAAATCCTCCAAGCTCAGGCCGAAAAGCAAGGCCTTATGTTTGGCGACGGAGTGCTTGAGGTGTTGTCTGAGGGGTTTGGGTTTTTAAGATCAACTAATTATAACTACCTACCTTCTCCGGATGATATATATGTTTCTCCATCTCAGATTAGGAAATTTTCTCTGCGTACCGGCGATACGGTAAGCGGACAAATCAGACCTCCTAAAGATAACGAGAAATATTTTGCTCTGCTTAAAGTAGAAGCTGTCAACTTTGAACACCCCGATGAGTCGCGTAACAGAATTCTTTTTGATAACTTGACGCCAATTTATCCTAAAGAGAGGTTTATCTTAGAGATTGAGCCTAAAGAGCCATCTACGCGGATACTCGATATTCTCTGTCCGATTGGTAAGGGACAACGAGGTTTAATTGTGGCTCCGCCCTACAGCGGAAAGACGGTTTTGTTGCAAAAGGTAGCTAATGCTATTGTGAAGAATTATCCGGAAGTAATACTTATGGTTTTGCTCATTGATGAGCGTCCGGAAGAAGTAACCGAGATGAAAAACATGGTTAAGGGAGAGGTTATCAGCTCAACTTTTGATGAGCCGGCTCAACGTCACGTTCAGGTGGCTGAAATGGTTCTCGAGAAAGCAAAAAAGTTAGTTGAGCACAAGAAAGATGTGGTTATACTGCTTGATAGTATTACCCGTTTAGCCAGGGCTTATAACTTAGTTGAGCCTCATTCTGGCCGGATTCTTTCCGGAGGTATTGATTCCAATGCCTTGCATAAACCAAAAAGGTTTTTTGGTGCGGCTAGGGCTCAGGAAGAGGGTGGTTCTTTGACTATAATTGCTACAGCCCTGATTGATACTGGTTCCCGGATGGATGATGTTATTTTTGAAGAGTTTAAGGGGACCGGCAATATGGAAATTACCCTTGATCGCAGCATTTTCCAGAGAAGAATCTACCCGGCAATTGATATTAAACGTTCAAATACTCGTCGCGAGGAACTCCTAATACACCCTGATGAGCTACAAAGAATCTGGGTATTGCGTAAAGCCTTAAACGAGTTAAGTTCGGTGGAGGCCTTAGAACTTCTAGTTGAGAAGCTTTCTAAAACTAAAAACAACGTGGAGTTTCTTTTAACCCTTAATAAATAATAGCAAAACGGAGGTAGAAGATGAAACAAAAGACTCATCCCAAATATGAACGGGCAACAATAATGTGTGCTTGCGGTAATGTGGTGCATACTCGTTCAACTAGGAAAGCAATTAATGTTGAAATTTGCTCAAACTGCCATCCGTTTTTTACCGGCAAGCAGAAGTTTGTTGATTCTGAAGGAAGAGTGGATAAGTTTTTGAAGAAATACGGCAAAAAAAAGTAAGACTCCAACACTCTAGATGATTAATTTCGATAAACTAAAGCAGGAGTACGATAAGATTTCTAAGCAGCTGGGCTCCCCGGAGTTACTTAAGAATCAAAAGGAGTATGCAAGGCTGGCTAAGAGATTTTCTTATCTTGAGAAGATCCTTAAACTTTCAGAAACCCGCCAAAAATACCTTAAAGAGAGTGAACATCTTAAGCAACTTGGTTCTGATAGCCGTGAGCCTGAAGAGATGCGAAAGCTTGCTCAAGAAGAGTTAAAGGAATTAGAGGAAAAATTAGCCAAGATTGACAAAGAGATAGAGGATAAGATTTTTGAGGCTGACGAACCTGATTATGATGTGATCATTGAGATACGCTCAGCTGCTGGCGGAAACGAGGCAGCCCTATTTTGCGCCTCTTTGTTTAAGATGTATTCCAGATATGCTGAGGCTAAGGGTTGGAAGCAGGAGATATTAAGTTCCCATCTTACTGAGATCGGCGGATTTAAGGAGGTTTATTTCTCTCTCAAAGGAAAAGCTGTTTGGAGGCACCTTAAATTTGAAAGCGGAGTACATCGAGTCCAACGTGTCCCGGTTACTGAATCCGGAGGCAGAATCCATACCTCAACCGTTACAGTAGCAGTTCTGATTGAACCTAAAGAGGTTGAACTGAAAATTAACCCCGAAGACTTAAAAATAGATACCTATCGAGCTTCCGGTGCCGGAGGTCAACACGTAAATGTTACTGACTCGGCTGTGCGTATGACCCACTTGCCAACTGGTGTAGTAGTAACTTGCCAGGATGAACGTTCTCAGATTAAAAATAGAGCCAAGGCTTTGAGGGTGATTAAGGCTAGAATAATGCAAAAGTTGATGGATGATGAGGCTAATAAGATGAGCCAAGCCCGACGCATCCAAGTAGGCAGCGGAGAGCGTAGCGAAAAGATACGTACCTATAATTTTCCCGAAAGACGGGTCACTGACCATAGGATAAATTTTACCCTTCATAAACTTGAAAGCATTTTAGAGGGAGACTTAGATGAGATCACTGAGCGTCTAATTGCCGAGGAGAGAAAGAAGATCTATGAAGCTAAAGGACTGGCTTAAAGAATACAAGAACGATTTTACTGACCGGGATTTGCGGTTTCTGCTGAAGCACAGTTTGGGTAAAGATGCCTTTGAGTTGGAGAGAATAGGTAAAGCCTATGCTCAGGGCATACCTTTGGCTTATATATTAGGTAAGGAAGAGTTTTTTGGCTATGAGTTTGATATCAGTTCTGATGTTTTGATTCCCCGGCCTGAAACTGAACTGATTGTTGAGAAAGCCTTAAAGATAATAGCTTTCAAAGCGGTGAATTCAGTGTTAGATTTATGTTCTGGTTCTGGTAATATTGCCATAAGCTTAAAGAAAGCAAGCCCAAAAGATTTGTCTGTTTTTGCCTCTGATTGCAGCTGGGAAGCTTTAAGGGTAGCCGAATTAAATGCTAGAAAGCACAAAGTAAATATTAATTTTATTTTAGCCGACTTATTGACTGGTTTTAGTCCTAATAGCTTTGATTTGATTGTTAGCAACCCCCCTTATGTAGAAGATGAAAATATAAAGGATTCTCTTAAATACGAACCTTTTACTGCTTTATCCGGAGGAAGGGACGGTTTAGATATTATTAAAAAGATTCTCAACCAAGCCAGAGTTTGTTTAAAAGATAAGGGTTATTTGATCATCGAAATAGGCTATAGACACAAAGTTAGTCTTGATAAATATATCCAGAGCTTAAATAGCTATAAAATAGTAGATTGGATTAAAGATTATTCCGGTCATTTCCGGGGAGTAATTTTAGAGAAAAAATAATGGATAAGTTTGTAATTTCTCAATCTCAACTTTCGGGAACTGTTCAGGTGAGTGGTTCTAAAAATGCCGCTTTGCCAATTATGGCTGCAACTATTCTTACTGACCAGGAATGCATAATTAGCAATGTCCCGACCTTAAAAGACATTCAAACCATGATTGGAATTTTAGAGGGTTTGGGTAAGAAGATAGAGTTCACAAATGGCCGTTTAGTCATCGGCTCCAGAAAGAAAAACTCCTTTACAGCTCCTTATAGATTGGTAAGAACCATGCGGGCCTCTTTTTGTTGTTTGGGACCGCTTTTAGCTAAACGCAAAAAAGCTAAGGTAGCTCTACCCGGAGGATGCATTATTGGGCCAAGACCAGTAGATTTGCATATAAAAGGATTAAGGGCTTTAGGTGCAGAGATTTTGATTGAGAAAGGCTACTGCCAAGCCCAAGCCAAGAGTCTCCAAGGAGCCCATATATATTTAGGCGGCAGTTTTGGCTCTTCAGTTCTAGCCACGGCCAATGTGCTAATGGCTGCTGTTTTAGCTAAGGGTGAAACCATAATTGAATATGCAGCTTGTGAGCCGGAGATAGAATGTCTAGCTCAATTTTTAAAAAAAATGGGTGCAGATATTAAAGGAGAAGGAACTCCGCTCTTGCGCATAAAAGGAGTTGATAAGCTTTACGGATGCGAGTTTGAGGTTATTCCCGACAGAATCGAGGCTGCAACCTTTATTGCTGCCAGTTTAGCTACCCGTTCAGAATTGTCAATAGCGGGGGCAAATCCATTTCATCTAACCTCAGTTCTTGAAGCCAGCAAAAGAATTGGAGCCGAGATTAATATTAGCGACAATTCTTTAATCGCAATTAAGCCAAAAATGAAATTAGAGCCGATAAACATAACTACTCTTTCTTATCCGGGATTTCCCACTGATCTTCAAGCTCAATTTATGGTTTGTCTTTGTTTAAGTAAAGGAATTTCTTTGATTACCGAAAAGATTTATCCTGATCGATTTATGCATGTAGCCGAGTTAAATCGTATGGGCGCAGCTATCCAGAGAAGTGGTCCTTATGCTATTATTGAAGGAAAAGATTCGCTCTACGGAGCAGAGATAATGGCCTCAGACCTAAGAGCTTCGGCAGCCTTGGTTATAGCCGGCCTGGCTGCAGAGGGCAAAACTGAAGTTTTGCGAGTTTATCATATTGATCGAGGTTATGAGCAGATAGAGTATAAGTTAAGAAAAATCGGGGCCAAGATTAAACGGGAAAAACAATGAAACTACTGGTAATTGATAACTACGACTCTTTTACTTACAACTTAGTTCAATACCTGCAGGAACTGGGTGCTGAGACTTTAGTGTTTCGAAATGATGCTGTTACAATCTTTAAGTTGAAGAGGTTAAAGTTTAAGAGGATTGTTATTTCTCCGGGGCCGGGTCGACCTAAAGATGCTGGCATAAGTTGTGAGCTTATTAGTAATTTTTATAAAAAAGTACCAATTTTAGGGGTATGCTTAGGTCATCAGTGCATTGGTTCGGTTTTTGGTGCTAGAATAGTAAGGGCTAAGAAGATAATGCACGGTAAAACTTCTTATGTCTATCATAACAGACAGGATATATTTAAAGGAGTCAAAAATCCTTTTCTGGCAACGCGCTATCACTCTCTTTTGATTGACAAAAAGAGTTTACCTAAGAATTTAGAGGTTTCGGCTTATACTAAAGATGGTATAATAATGGGGGTTAGGATGAAAGGTTTTGCTTTGCGCGGGGTGCAATTTCATCCTGAGTCTATTTTAACCGGAGAAGGAAAGAAAATCTTAAACAATTTCCTAAAATTATGATTAAAGAAGCAATTAACCTCTTAGTTAATAATAAAGATTTAAAGTTTGAAGAAACCAAGAGCGTTTTCGAGGAGATCTTTGACCATAAAGCCACCAGTTCTCAAATAGCATCTTTTTTAACAGCTTTAAAAATAAAAGGAGAAAAAGAAGCCGAAATTTCAGCTGCGGCTACCGTTGTCCGAAAGCACGCTAACAAAATAGTTTTAAAAGACAACTTTCTTGGACAAGGCTTAGGTAACCAGCCGATTATTGATACTTGCGGTACCGGAGGATCGGGAGTTAATAAGTTTAATATTTCAACTGCCGTGGCTTTAGTGGTTAGTGCTTCCTCGGTTATAGTGGCAAAACACGGCAATAAAGCAATGTCTTCTTCCTGCGGAAGCGCCGATGTCCTAGAAGCCTTGGGTATTAAGATTTCTGCTCCAGCTTCTGTGATGGAGAAGGCTTTAAAACAAGTAGGCATAGCTTTTCTTTATGCACCATTGTACCATCCGGCCTTAAAAGAGGTAGCCCAGATAAGAAGAGAGATGGGTATTCGGACAATTTTTAATATCCTAGGGCCGCTTTGCAACCCGGCTTCAGCCAGTTATCAGCTCTTAGGGGTTTATAGTCCGCAGTTACTCTTAATCCTAGCTAAGGTTTTAAGACATCTAGGCTTAAAGCGGGCATTTGTGGTTTGCGGTAAAGATTTAAAAGATGAGATTTCTCTTACTGGGCCAACTCAAGTTTGCTTTTTAAATAAAAAGAAGATAACTAAACTGACTTTGTCAGCTTCGAGTTTTGGTTTGAAGAAAATTGTTCTTAAAGATATTTCAGCTGACAGCGCTAAGGAGTCGGCTCAGATTATAAGAGATGTTTTAGCCGGGAAAAAAGGAGCTGCTCGCGATATTGTTTTGGCCAACGCTGCCGCCTGTTTTTATATTTTAGCTAAAGTAAATAGCTTGAAACAAGGAGTGAGCCTAGCTGCTCAATTAATCGATAAAGGAAAAGCCAAGGATAAGCTTTCGGAATTTAAAGATTTTTTAGACGCCAATGCATAAAACATTATCTCTTATTTTAGAAGCTAAAAAGAAAAGGGTGAAGGTATTACGTAAAAACCGCGAAGCTTTCTCATCGCTTATAAAAAAATCGCCTCAACCCTTGTCATTTAAAGAGGCAATAACTCGAGAAGGGAAGGTTTCTTTTATTGCCGAGATTAAGCAGGCTTCCCCCTCAGCCGGGATATTGCGCCAAAATTTTTCGGCCCTGGAGTTAGCAAAAATATTCAAAAAAGGAGGCGCTAACGCTATTTCGGTAGTAACCGAGGAAGATTTCTTTTTGGGTAAGATTAACTATATTGAAGAAATTAGAAAAGGGGTTAATTTACCGGTTTTGCGTAAGGATTTTATAATTGAGGAAGTCCAGATTCTAGAATCACGAGCAGTCGGTGCTGACGCCATCCTTCTGATTATGGCTATTTTAGAAGAATCAAAAGTCCTTGAACTTTATAATTTTAGTAAACAGTTAGGCATGGATGTTTTGGTTGAAGTGCATACTGAGAAGGAGTTGAAAAAAGCCCTTAACTTGGGAGTAGATATTATCGGTATAAACAGCCGCAACCTCCATACTTTCGAAGTTAATCGAGAACGTCACAAAAAGCTCATACCTTTTATTCCTAAGGGAATCACCAAGGTTACCGAAAGCGGCATTAAGGATTTAAAGGACATGCTGCTCCTTAAGGGTTTAGGGGTAGATGCTGTGCTGGTAGGTGAGGCTTTGATGAGGTCGGATAATGTTGAGGAGAAGTTGAAAGAACTGCACATAGATGTTTAGCCATGGTTAAAGTAAAGATCTGCGGAATTACTAATTTAGAGGACGCCTTTTTAGCATCAGATTTGGGCGCAGATGCTTTAGGATTTATTTTTTCTAAACGAAGCCCACGTTACCTAAGCCCGCAGGCAGCTAAGAAGATTATAGCTAAGCTTGATCCTTTTTTAACTAAAGTAGGTGTATTTCTTAATCAAGAACAGCAGCAAGTTTTAGATATCGCCTTGGGTCTTAACTTGAATATCTTGCAGTTCCATGGCAGCGAAACCGCGAGCTTCTGTCATTCTTTTACTAAGAAGTTTAAAGTTATCAAGGTGTTTTTCCCCGAAGATAGTCCTTATCAGCAAAAAATCTCTCGTTTCAATATAGATGCTTTTATGTTTGATGTAAAATATGAGCAGAAATTAGAAGGAACAAAAACCTTATCCTCGAAAGGACTGGCCGAGATAAGTCAGCTGATAAAGGCTAAAAAAAGAGTTATTATTTCCGGAGGGTTAAATACCAAAAACATATCTCAGATAAAGAAACTTAATCCTTATGCCGTAGATGTAGCTAGCGGGGTTGAGGAACTGGTGGGCAAGAAAGATAAGCGGTTGTTAAAAGAATTTATAACTAAGGTGAAAAAATGAAACTTCCTGATAAAAAAGGCTATTTCGGCCAATTTGGCGGAAAATACATTCCCGAGACCCTCTCGGTTTGTCTAAAAGATCTCGAAGCCGCTTATACTAAATATAAGAGCAAAAAAGCTTTCCTAAAGACTTTAAACTCTTATTTAGCTGAATATGCTGGCAGGCCTACTCCTTTATATTTTGCCCAAAGACTTAGCCGGCACCTAGGCTTAAAAGTTTATTTAAAACGCGAAGATCTCCTGCATACCGGGGCTCATAAAATTAACAATGCTTTGGGCCAGGCCTTGCTAGCAAAATACATGGGAAAGCAAAGAGTTATCGCTGAAACCGGAGCCGGCCAACACGGAGTTGCCGTAGCTACTGCCTGTGCCCTTCTTTCGCTTAGTTGTGATATTTATATGGGAGAGACTGACATTAGACGTCAAGAGATGAATGTCCTTAGAATGAGAGTTTTAGGAGCAAGGGTTATCCCGGTTGAAAGCGGATCCAAAACCTTAAAAGACGCCTTGAATGAAGCTTTTCGGGATTGGGTAACCAATGTTAGAACTACCTACTATCTTTTAG
>CAZFML010000028.1:0-12151 GCA_964519975.1 uncultured Planctomycetia bacterium | reverse complement strand
GCTCCTCCGACAACATGAAAATTAGTTGCAATCACTCCATCGGAATCAACCACAAAGCCGCTACCCTGGCTTCTTCCTTGGGGCGAATTGGCAACGATAACTACTACGCTCGGTGAAACTTCCTGAAAAATCTGGGCTGGAGTTTTTTCGGAAATTAGGCTAGGGCTATTTGTTAGAACAGATGGGACCCTAGAAGTCTCTCCTTCGATCCGCTTAATCTTATCACGATCATAAGTTATCGGGATGCCACTTATATCTACCTTAATTGAATCCGATCGCTGTTCAATTATTCGACCATGGATAACTTTACCATCCTTAAGATAAATGGTTTCGGCGAAAGCCAAAGCTGTCAATAAAACACAAAATGACACACAAATGGCTGTTGTCTTCATTGGTTTTTAGCCCCCTGGCTTTGCCTGGCCTCAAACTCAGCTAGGGTTTTCTCTATGGCTAAAGTCTTAGAGGAATCATCAGATATTTTTTCACTAAAAGTTATCTCCTGTTTTTTAACTAAAAAATTACACAAACTGCTGGCTGCTTCCTTAACATCATCTTGATTGTAGAGAAAAAACTGATCAGTTTCTATTTCTGAGCTGCTAACATCTCCCAATAAAAAAAGATCCTGATAATTGGTAAAAAATCTGTTGTTTACAGTTAGCTCTTCTTCAAAAAAATCACGGTTAGCAGTAAAACCGCTGTCAATAAAGAGAAACTGCGAAGAAAAAACCTTTAAGGGTGAGATTTTGACTGCCTTAACCATGCTTTCACCGACTGCTTCTTCCAATTGAGACTGAAAATAAAAATTTACCTTTTTGCTTTCTAATAAACTAACGATTCTCTGCTTGTAATCACCGAGGAACTCTAAATTTGAAGCAATAATCGTAACTTCCTTGCCTAAGTTGAGTAAGGAAAAAACTAATCTAACTCCTAACCAAGTTGATAAGTAAACCGTAGCCTCCTGGGATATGCGCAGAAGATCCTTTAATTTAATCGGATCGATTTCAGAAAGATAAAAAAACCCCTCTCGATGCTCACCCTTAACCTCTATTCTTTTTGACTTAAGCCCGGTTGCTAAAACTAAGCGATCAAAATCCCTCGGTTCTAGTTCTTTAAAAAAAATCTTCTTACGTCTAGGGTTAATTTTATTAATCTGTCCACATATAAACTCAAGGCCTAAATTTAAAGACCATTCCTCCAAATCTATCCGCTGGGAGATGTCTCCTGGCGATAAAATGACACTATTTTTTGAAAAATGATACTTGTTTTTATCGATCAGGGTAATTTTTAGGGTAGGATTGTTTTTGCGCAGTCTCTCGATAAAGGTTAAACCGCCAATACCTGCTCCGATGACAGTAATGCTCTCCATTCTTATCTTTTCTGCGTATCCCCGGCTATCAAGAGATTATGAAATAAAAACATTGTGGTCAGCTTACCAACCCCGCCGGGAACAGGAGTAATAAAAGAAGCTTTATTCTTAGCCTTTTCAAACTCTACGTCGCCGATAGTTTTTTCCTCTTTCTGGCCTACTCCGACATCAACCACCAAAGCGCCTTGTTTTATCCAATCGCCCTCTATCAACTCCGGCACACCAGCAGCAGAAATTAAAACATCGGCTTGGCTTACGTAATATTCTAAATCTCCGGCTTCATAGGTAGCAATATGGGTTATACTCACAGTAGCAAACTGATCAGCAAGCAGTAAGCTTAAGGGCTTTCCAATTATATTAGATGAACCAACAATAGTTACTCTTTTGCCGCGTAACTTTAACCCAGTGTCTTTAATTAACTCTAAAATACTTAAAACCGTTGGCGGAATAAACAAGGCATTACCTAAGGCTAACCTTCCCAGATTATAAGGACTAATTCCCTCTATATCTTTGTTGGGGTCAATGGCCTTAAACAGATCTTGATCTTTCCAGTCCTTAGGGAAAGGCTTAGTTAAGGCTATTGCGGTAACAGCACTGTCGGCATTAAGCTTGGCTATTGTTTTTAAAACCTCACCTTGAGAAAGCGAGGCTTTTAAAAGTATTAAGCGGTAATCTATGTTCGGGCCTAGTTCAGAGGCTATCTTTTCTTGCTGGGCAATAAAAAGTTGTGATGAATAATCTTTTAAATCTGGCCTTAAAGAGGCTAAAGTTAATTTCGGGCTATGGGAAAGTTTAACTTCGATAGCTTTCTTTAACTTATCGGTTAACTGTTTTGCCTCTAATATCTTTGCCATTTTCTTAAAGCTTTTTTTAAAACAGCTATATTTTTATTCTTCCTAGCAAACATCTTTTTGTTGGCTTCTAAGTTTGCAAGGCAGCCAAAAAGGACAGTTTTGTTAAGCTCTAAACCGATAAAGAAATCACTAATTATACCTTTTTTTATACCAGATTCTATGGCTTTAGCAAGGGAAAATACTCTCAAAGCGCTCTTAGCTGTTTCAATAATTAAACCCTCGCTCTGCTTGATAAATTTCAGTCTTTTGGCCCCGTAACTACTCATAATTTTTTTAAAAATTACAGCATCCTTATCGATATAAGGATAGATTTTAGTCCGCAAACCAGCTAGGATTTTTAGCCCTGATTTTAGCCTTTTATTCTTTGCCTTATCTTTAGCAGTCTTGAGTCTAGTGGAAATTGAATAGTTAACTGCCTTTTCAATCAGAGCCACACTTAAGCAAAAGCTAAGGCAAATTGCACTTCCTCCCCCAGGAGAAGGCTTAAGTTTTGCTAAATCGCTAAAATAGCTTTTAAAGTTTTTGCGATAGTTCTTCATTCTTGCAAGGTGAAAAGCTTTTTCTGTGCAAAGGGCTGAGCCGGTGTTTTTTAATTAAAGAAAAATGCTCCTTAGTCGGGTAACCTTTGTGTTTAAAAAAATTCCACTCCGGGTATGAAAAGTGAGCTGTCTCCATCAAATGATCCCGCGTCACCTTAGCCATAATCGAAGCACAAGAAACCTCTTTGACTTTTTTGTCTGCCTCTTTGATGCAGATATAATCTATTCCTAAGTTGGTACGAAAGAGGTTGCCGTCAACAATGAATTTTGCTTTTTTAAGCTTTGGCGATTTACGCAACATAGACTTTATTGCCCGATTAAAAGCTAAAAAAGTTGCTTCTAAAATATTAATCTTGTCAATCTCAGAAACCGTAGAAACCTCAACCGAAAACTGAGAATTCTTCAATAACCATAAATAAGCTTCCTGGCGTAAACCTCGACTAAGGGCCTTGGAATCCTTAACCTTAAACGGAGGCTCTTTTTTTAAGCGTAGTGCGCAGGCTACTACCACCCCGGCTAAAGGACCCCTGCCTGCCTCATCTAGGCCAACTATCATTTTAGGCTGCGGTTGCTTTTTTCCCGGTTTTCCCTCTTAAATAATACAACCTCTTTCTCCGCGGCCGACGAGCAGATTTCTTTATCAGATCGATCTTGTCAACATTGGGCGAATAATAAGGAAAGGTTACCTCATAAGCCTCTCCGTAAGCAAGCCGCCTAAGAGTAAAGGACTTTCGATGCATTTGCCCCTGAAGTTTTATCACTACCCCCTCGACCGGGTGAAGCCGGACTTTATCCTTTTCTCTAATCTTGTAATATACTTTAATTGTATCTCCGGCTGTAAATTGCGGATAATCCTTACTTAACGACTCTTTTAACTCTTTCTCAACCATAAATAGCTTATCCATAAATAACCTCCGTTTTTACTGTCTTTTAAATAAATCTGGCCTCTTAAGTTTGGTCGTCTCTAAAGCTTTCTTTTTTCTCCACTCTTTGATGCGTTTGTGATTTCCTGATAATAGTACTTCCGGAACTTTTAAACCTCTGAAATTATCCGGTCGGGTATAATGAGGAAAATCTAAAAGATCGTTCTCAAAGCTTTCGTTTTTAACTGACTCTTTATCAGAAACCACCCCCGGAATGAGGCGTACTAAACAGTCAATAAATACCATTGCCGCAAGCTCTCCTCCGGAAAGCACATAATCACCTAAGGAAATTTCTTCCTCGGCTAAATGCTGATGCACCCGCTGATCAAGGCCTTCATAACGCCCAGCTAAAAGAATAAGACGTTCGTACTTTAAAAGCTTTTTTATCAGTTTCTGGTCTAAGGTTTTACCCTTGGGGGTAAAAAGGATTATCCGCTTTCTCTTGTCTGTTTTAGGTCTAGGATAAACTGAGTTACCTAGGATTGATTCCACTGCTCTAAATAAAGGTTCGGCCTTAAAAACCATACCTCCGCCACCATAAGAAGGAGCATCTGTTTTTTTGTGCTTATCTTTAGAGTAGCTACGTAAATTATGCAGTTTAATCTTAACTAAACCTTTGGTCTTAGCCCGTTTTATGATTGACTCGTTCACAACCGGATCAAACATCTTAGGAAAAATAGTGACTACATCAATTATCATTTTTGTCTATATTCGGCCAGAAAATCTTGTTTAAATTCTGCGAACTTACCTTTGCTGATTGCTTCTCTTATCTTGTCCATAAACTGCTTATACCAGAATATATTGTGATAAGTTACCAACTGCAGCCCCAACATCTCTTTGGCCTTGATCAGATGTCTTAAGTAGGCTCGGGAGAAGTTCTGACAGGTATAACATGAGCACTGTTTATCTAAAGGCCCTAAATCATTAGCTGCCGGGGCATCCCTGACCACGACTTCACCTTGACTGCTAAAGGCTGTACCAGTACGGCCAAAACGGCTTGGCACTACACAGTCAAAAAGATCTACTCCACAGCTTACAGCTTCAATTATCTCCTCGGGCCTACCTGAACCCATAAGATAACGGATTAGCTGTTTATCGGCAAATTTGCTTATAAATGAAAGGATATTATACCTTAAATTGCGTGGTTCGCCAACACTTAAACCCCCGATACAGAGGCCGTCAAACCTAAGCTCAGTTATTCTTTCTAAACACTGCTTTCTTAAGCTTAGATCGGTTGATCCTTGAATAATTCCGAAAATCAGCACTCTATCCTTGCTATTAGCGCAAAAATAGTCTTTACTCTTTTTTGCCCAGTCAATAGTCCGTTTGACTGAAGCTTCAATATCGCTAAGTTTAGCCGGAAAATGCAAACACTCATCTAAAGGCACTATAATATCTGAACCTAGATCCAGCTGGATTTTGATGACATCTTCTGGCGATAGGAAAATAGGCTTGCCATCTATATGTGACTGAAAACTAACCCCTCTGTCTTCTACTTTACGTAAGTCAGCCAGACTAAAGATTTGATATCCTCCGCTATCGGTAATGATTGTTTTATCAAAACCCATAAAAGTATGCAGGCCTCCGCTTCGTTTGATCAGCTCTGTTCCCGGACGCAAATAAAGATGGTAGGCATTAACTAATAGTCCGTCAATAGCTATATCTTTAAGCTGGAGCGGTGATATGCCTTTTACTGTAGCTTGAGTAGCTACCGGAAAAAATGAAGGGGTTTTAAACTTGCCCCGACGACTACTAAAAACCCCTGTTCTGGCTTGAGTTTTTAAGTCCTGCTTGATTAGCTTAAACATCCCAAATCCTTTAGTTTACTTTTTAGAAAAAATAAAAAAAATCAGAGTCAAAATAATACTTATGATCAGACAGCTGGCCAGCGGAAAATAAAAAGAAAAATTCTCTTTCTGGATAAATATGTCTCCGGGCAGTTTACCTAAAAAAGGGATTTTGGTTTTGCTAAAAATCAGCAGCCCCAAACCAAGAATAATAAAAATCACCCCGCTGATAATAAAAAACTTACCTAAACTATTCATGGCAATCGGGCTATATTTAAAAAAGTTTTTCTTGGGCTTGCTGGTTAAAGGGAAGATTTAGATGCTGGTAGGAGTTTTTGGTGGCCACTCTTCCGCGCGGGGTCCGCGTAATAAACCCCTCTTTAAGCAAATAGGGCTCAATAACATCCTCTAAGGTTAGTTTGTCCTCGCTTAAAGTAGCAGCGATGGCCTCAATTCCAGCTGGTCCGCCATTATGGACCTTTATAATCGTTGATAAATACTTACGATCCAGATCATCTAAACCTTTAGCATCAACCCCTAAACTAGCTAAAGACTCTTTGGTGATTTCTAAGTTAATAACCCCCTGGCCAACTACCTGAGCATAGTCTCTAACCCGTTTTAGCAGGCGATTGCAAAGACGCGGCGAGCCACGCGAGCGGCCGGCAATCTCCAAACTGCTTTCAGGGTCAATCTCGATATCCAGTAAATTAGCACTGCGTTTTACAACCTCAGAGAGCTCCTCTTTTTTGTAAAAATCAAAGTCAAAAAACAGACCAAACCTTCCCCTTAAAGGCGCACTTAAGAGACCTTTACGGGTGGTAGCTCCGATAAGGGTAAAAGGCTTTAAATTAAACTTAACACTTTTAGCATAAGGACCTTTATCGATAATAAAATCAATCTGAAAATTTTCCATAGCCGGATACAAAAACTCCTCAATCACCCGACTAAGCCTGTGGATCTCATCAATAAACAAAACATCGCCCTTCTCTAGATTAGTTAAAATGCCGACTAAATCCCCGGCTCGCTCTATTGCCGGGCCGCTGGTAGTGGTAAATTTTGCCTGCATCTGATGGGCAATGCAAAAGGCCAGTGAAGTTTTCCCTAAACCCGGTGGCCCGGAAAGTAAAAGATGCTCAAGCGGTTCTGATCTTTTTTTAGCAGCTTCAATTGAAATCTTTAAAGAAGAGATGACATTTTCCTGACCGATAAACTCAGCTAAGCTGCTCGGCCGCAAAGACAGATTGATAATCTGCTCTTCTTCGTTTTCTTTCCAAGAATCGACAAATCGATTTTCACTCATATTATCGAAGGGACGTATAGATGTTTTCTTTACTGGTAATTAGTATCGGGCCAAAGAGCTCCTCTTGAACCGCAGCTACCTCTTTTAACTTTATCAACTCTAATATCGCCAGAAAGGTAACTACGATTTCTAATTTATTCTTTGTCGAAGAAAATAAATCCTGCAGAGAAATCTTTTCCTTTACCAAAAGAAGATGCAGTAAATCATGAATTTTCTCCTCAACCGTAAACTCATCTTTAACCACCTCAAAAAAAATATCTTTAGGTATATCTTTAAGGGCGGTTTTAAAAGCACTGATAAGATCAAAAATTGAAGCCTCGATATAAACTTCCGATTCTATTGGCTCGCCACTGCTTGAGCGTTTAAAATAGCGGTTGCGCTCTACTTCCTTATCCCTTAAGAACTCAGCGGCTTCTTTAAACTTCTCATATTCAAGCAGCCGGCGCATCAACTCTTCCCTGGGGTCTTCTTCGGGTTCTTGGGGTTCTTCTTCACGCGGAAGAAGCATCTTGGATTTAATATTGATCAAATTTGCAGCCATCACCAGATATTCGGAAGCGATATTTATATCTAAGAGCTTCATCAGCTCTAAAAACTGTAAGTACTGATCAATAACCTTAACTATCGGGATATCGTAAATATTGATATGCTCCTTTTTTATAAGATAGATCAGTAAATCCAAGGGGCCTTCAAATATATCTAATCTAATCTTCATTTTTAATTATCCAAGACTTAAAACATCTTTAACTTTAAGCATAGTAGCTTTAGCCACTCCTCTGGCTTCTTTTGTGCCTTCGGCCAGTATCTTAGAAACAAACTTATCAGAAAAAGACTCCCGCTTTTTGCGAATCGGAGCAAGAAAATCATTTAAGGCTTTGTATAACTTTTCTTTAACTTCAACATCGCCGACTTTTCCTAATTGGTAACGCTTTTTTAAATCCTTAAGCTCTTGGCTGTCGGGGTTAAAAAGATCATGATAAATAAATACCGGATTACCCTCGACACTCCCGGGAATATCGGCCCGGGTACGTTTAGGATCTGTGTACATGCTGAACACTTTCTTTTTAACTACTTCCTGGGAATCAGATAAGTTAATCGAGTTGTTATAACTTTTCGACATTTTTCGATTGTCAATACCGATAAGCTTTGGGGTAGACGTAAGTATCGGTTCAGGCTCTTTGAAAATATTCTTTTTGTAGAGTTTGTGGAACTTACGGATAATTTCCCGAGCCAGTTCAAGGTGCGGCAGCTGATCCATGCCTACTGGAACGCTGTCAGCATTATAAAGAGCTATATCAGCGGTTTGTAAAACCGGATACCCTAAGAATCCGTAGGTAGCCAGCATCCTTCCCTTTAACTCTCTAAGCTGCTCTTTGTAAGTAGTGCATCGCTCGAGCCAGCCCAAAGGAGTCAGAAGCGAAAAAACCATTGCTAACTCAAGATGCTCAGGCACTGCGCTTTGGGCAAATAAAACGCTCTGTTTAGGGTCTATCCCGCAGGCAAGCCAATCCTTAACTATCTCAATGCTATTTTCTCGAATATTAGAGGGTTTCTCATAGTCGCTCATTAAAGCGTGCCAGTCAGCGACCATAAAAAAACATTTGTATTCTTTCTGCAGCTTAACCCAGTTTGAAAGAGCCCCTACCCAGTGACCAAGGTGCAGCTTGCCAGTGGGTCGCATTCCACTTAAGATTATCTTTTTCTTATGCATAAGTTTTATTTATTTAAGGCGCCGGGCAATAACCTCTTCGCGAAAAACATCAATTACATCGCCCTCTTTTATCTTATCATAACCAATACCGATTCCACACTCTAATCCTTCGGTTACCTCCTTGACATCATCTTTAAATCGCTTCAAAGTATTAACTTTACCTTCGAAGGCCACTTCATTAGCCCGAAACAAATGACAAGGAACTCCTCGGGTAATCTTTCCTTTTTCTACAATACAACCGGCAATTATGCCGCTCTTAGAGAGTTTGAAAACAGTCTTGACTCTAGCCCGGCCTAAAAAGGTACGCTTGATTTCAGGAGTAAGCAAACCCTCTAAAGCTCCTTTAACATCATCGATAAGTTCATAAACTATTTGATAAGACCTCAGTTCAATCCCTTTAGACCTAGCTTGTTCTCTGACTTGGCTTTCTATACTTACTTTAAATCCGAAGATGATTGAGTCGGTAACCTCAGCTAAAAGAACATCCGAAGAGTTAACCGCGCCTACTCCCTTATGAGTAATATTTAACTCTACCTCTTTAGAGGCTATCTTTTTTAAAGCCTGTTCGACAGCTTCAAGAGTTCCTCCGACATCAGCCTTTAAAATTATCTTGAGCTGCTTCAAGTTATCTTCTTTCACTTTTCGGTAAAGATCTTCTAGTTTAAGATGGGCGGTGGGCTTAAGTTTTTTCCTCTCTTCCTGACTGCGTCTTTTTCCAACTATCTCGCGAGCGCTTTTTTCATCGGGAACAACTAAAAGTTGCTCTCCGGGATTCGGCACGCCGCCTAAACCTAAGATCTCTACCGGCTGAGCCGGTTGAGCAGCTTCAGTCAAATTACCCAGATCATCGTGTATGGCCTTGACTCTACCGTAATGGATACCGCAGACGCACCAATTCCCTACTTTTAAAATACCTTCTTGAATTAAAACCGTAGCTAATGATCCTTTTCCTTTAGATAACTTTGCCTCCACGATACTTCCAATAGCTGGCCTTCCGTAGTCAGCTTTCAAATCCATTACATCAGCATGAAGAACAAGCATCTCTAAAAGCTCATCAATTCCGGCTCCGGTTTTAGCTGAAACTCCTAAGGTGGTAGTCTTTCCGCCCCAGTCTTCGGGAGTAAGGTCAAGTTTAGAAATCTGCTGCTTAACCATATCAATATTAGCATTGGGCTTATCAATCTTATTAACTGCCACTACTATCGGTACACTAGCAGCCTTAGCATGGTCAATAGCCTCAATAGTCTGAGGCTTCACCCCTTCATCAGCAGCAATTACTACCACTACAATATCAGTAATATTAGCCCCCCGAGCTCGCATAGCAGTAAAGGTTTCATGGCCGGGAGTATCGAGGAAAGTAATACTACCTTTATCTAAACCTACCTGATAAGCCCCGAGATGCTGGGTTATACCGCCGGTTTCCCGTTCAACAACTTTACTTTTGCGTATATAGTCAAGAATGCTGGTTTTACCGTGATCAATATGACCCATAAGAGTTACAATCGGAGCCCGTTTTTTCAAATCCTTAGGTTCGACTTTAAGAATAACCTCTTCGGTTGAGGGTTTCTGACGTAAATTAACTTTATAGTTGTAGGCAATGCTGCAGGCGGTTTCTCCATTGATGCTCTGATTGATGGTAAAAAACTTTCTTTGCTTTATCAAATCCCCCAAAAGCTCCGAGGGCTTCTTGTTTAACTTGACCGAAAGCTCTTTGATAGTGATCGGAAAATTAACCTCAATCACATTTTCTTCAATTTCCTTTCGTTCCATCTCACCAAGCTCTTGCTTGATAATCTCGGCAGTCTCCTTGTCTATGCTCGACATATGATTCTTAACCGGAAAGTTGAGTTTCTTGAGCTTCTCTATCAACTCTTTAGAGTCTACGCCTAAATTTTTAGCTAGCTGGTGAATTCTCATCTAAATTTTCCTTTTTTTCTTTTCTTGGTGCCTTTAACTTTAAAGGCTCTGGCTTAAACTTCTTAGCCTCGGCAATTATGCTGGCGGCTTTCTTTTTGCCAATGCCTTTCAGCTTGGCCAGATCTGCCACGTTCTGTCTGGATAAAGTGGCTATATCACCATATCCTGAGTCAACCAATACTGTCGCTACCTTTTTGCCTACGCTCTTAAGCTTAAGCATAGTCTTGATATTCTCTTCTATGCTTTCTTTGGAACGGACATCAATATCCCAAGCGACTAGCTTCGAAGCCAGGCAGACATTCTGACCCTTACGACCTATGGCCAGAGAGAGTTGATCGCCGGCGACCAATACCTTGGCTCGTTTTCGCTCGCGGTCAAGTTCGATCATAGAAATAACTGCTGGTGAAAGAGCGGCTTTCATGAACTCTTTAATATCTTCGCTCCATCTAACGATATCAATTTTCTCACCGCGCAGTTCCTCAATGATACTCTTTACCCGCGAACCCCTTATTCCCACACAGGCTCCGACGCAATCCACCTTATCGTCTTTGGAAAATACCGCTACCTTAGTTCTTTCTCCGGCCTCGCGGGCAATTGATTTTATCTCAACTATACCATCGCCAATCTCGGGAACTTCAAGATTAAAAAGTTTACGTACTAATCCTTCATGCCGACGCGAAAGAATGATTTGAACTCCCTTTTCTTTTTTAACCTCATAAACAAAGGCTTTAACCCTCTCGCCGAGCCGGAATCTATCTAGTGGCGAAAGGAAAGAATTAGGAATAATTCCTTCGGCCCTTCCCATGAGATCAAGAACAATAGCCTTTTTCTCCATTCTATAGACTACCCCGCTGACAATATCTCCTTCTTTAGTCTTATAGTCACTGTAGATGTTATCCTTTTCAGCCTCGCGGATCTTCTGAATAATTACCTGACGAGCAGTTTGAGCGGCAATCCGTCCGAATTCGCCGGACTTTACCTCTTTTCCGGCAATATAAACCTGAATATCTCCTTTTTCCGGGTCTATCTCAACGTTTACCTCTGGCTCAACATCGCCAGAATCAGACATTTTAGTAATCTTTTTTGCAGCCACAATTAAGGCATGCTTTACAGCCTCAAGAAGAACTTCCTTGTCTAGACCTTTCTCTCGCTCTAGTTGCGCAAGGATAGTTAAAAATTCTTTTGTCATTTGATTTTCTCCTTACCTATCTTAATATTAGAAAGCTCAACCTCTAAAGATTTATCTTTATATAATAAAAACAGCTTCTCTGAATTTAAATCTCTTAATTCTGCTTCTAAATAATTTTTATCCTCAACTGGATCTTTAAACCACAAACAAACAACTCTGCCTTTAACCCTTAAGAAATCCTGCCTATTCTTTAGCGCTCGGTCTAATCCCGGAGAGTTAATCTCTATTACGTAATCATCGGCCACAATACCTTGCTGATCTAAACCAAGAGCTATTTTCTTATTAACTGCTGCGCACTCTCCCAAGCTTACCCCGCCTTCAGGGTAATCAACGACAGCCCTTATCCTATTTGACCCGGCAGAAAAAACTCTAAGCTCAATCAGCTCAAGCCCGGCTTCCTTAACTGCATTTTTAACAATGGTTTCGATTCTTTGTTGACTAGTAACCATATTCACCCTTTAGGAAGTTTATTAATTCTTCCCTGCCGAAAGCTTTAGTTTTCCCATCTTTTCGCACTTCTAAATCTATAGTTTTATCCTTTAGATATTTTTTGCCGACAACTACG
>CAZFML010000027.1:0-12171 GCA_964519975.1 uncultured Planctomycetia bacterium | reverse complement strand
GCCAACAGCAGTATTAGCCAGGGTAAAATAACGTACTGATATATTTAGGCCCAACTTAAAGATGTCTTCCTCTATCCGGAAGGAGTCGCTGCTTACAGACATCTCTTGGCTCTGATTGTGGCAAGAGTGCAGTTTAAAGGGTTCGTAAACTTGGTTGGCGATCTTTATAAAGGTGCGAAAACCCAAAGAGGAAACAAAAGAGTAGGCTTTGTTGGCCGGAAAAAATTCAGCGATTGAATGGTCCTTATCTTTGATGCCAAAACTTACCACTCCTTGAGCCCGGTTTACATAAAATACCCAAAGGGGAATCCCCCAAGGCCCGGCAACTCCGGGTAAGAAGTTAGAAAAAGGACGAGCTTTGTTATAATCCCGAATCAGAAAAGTTCCGTCAGGATTAAGTGAATATTGTTCTTTCATTTAAGGGTTGAGTAAGCCTCCGGAAACAATCATCCGGAGAGCTTCCTCTACGCTAATATTTAGGAAGTTTACTTCTCTTTCCTCAACAACAATGGTAAAGCCGGTTAAAGGTGACGGCGACGAAGGAATAAAAACATTATAAAGCTTTCTTTTTCCTTTGTTGGCAAACTCTACCGTGTTTTCATTGGTTAAGAAGCCTAAAGAATAAATTCCTTTACGCGGGTATTCTACTAACACGGCACTTTTAAAATCCTTTTTTGGCGCAAAGAATAAAAAATCTACTATTCGCTTAACCGGAAAGTAGATCTTACTCACCAACGGCATTTTAAAAATCAGCTTTGCAGTTCCTTGGTAGATCCAGCGGAAAAATCGCATCCGAGCAAGATGAATCAAAAGGCCAAGAATAAAGATAACTAAAATTCCCAGCAAAATTCCCAAACCGGGAATCCGATAACCCATATACTCATAAACAAAAGCATTGATCGGCTTACCAAGAAAGCCATCAAGGAAATAAAACAAACCGGCAATAACGTAAATGGTAATAACTAAAGCAATGGTTGCAGTTAAACCAGTAATAAATATTCTCTTAATCATCTTTGAGCTTCCATTTTTAAAGTAAATAACGAAGCAATTGCTATTTTTATAGCGGCACCGGGAAGAAAAGGATAAAATCCCGAAACTAACGCCGCTGACAGAGAAAAACGATGCATCAGAATAAGCCAGCTTAAACCGCAAAAATAAATTAAGCAGGCGCAAGAGGTAAAAAACAACAAGACTTTAGGAAAAGTAAATTTCTCCGGTAAAAGATAAGGAAAAATCAGACTGGCCAGTAAAAATCCGATCAAATATCCTCCGGTTGGCCCAAAGAGATAAAGAACTCCGGCCCCGCCATTAGCAAATACCGACAAGCCGCTAATTCCCAAAAGCATATACAGACTTTGTGAGAAAACTGCCTTTCTCCTTAAAACAACTATGCCCAGATAAACTACCAAAGTCTGCAAAGTCAGTGGCACCGGAGTAAAAAAAAGCGGGATGCGAATATAGGCCGCCAAAACCATAAACAAGCTAAAGGCAACAGCAATAGTTATCCTGGCAGCGATTGAATAGTTTTCTATCAGTGAAGTTGCTTTCATATTCTTCTCCTTAATTACGTAAAAGGCAGGCCAACTACAAACCTGCCTCTATATTTTTTTTAAACTGATTTATTATTTAGCAATGGCAATAACGATTGCCCCGACCATAATTAAAAATAGGCCTAGGCAGCCTTTGATTAGATCGCGTAATTCCGGCCACCAATAGATCACCGCTGCTAACCCTAAAACTACAAGCACTACTCCGATGATAACTTTTATCGCTGTTTTTGCAGGTGAGCCAGTTTTTGCCTGGCTTTCATCTTTAGCCATTTGCTACCTCCTTAAACTTCTATTTTCTAAAATAATATATAGGGTTTTAGCACTTCTGTCAATGGAAAATATCGTGCAGATTGACGATAATATTTCGCTTTCCGCTGTCCGGAGAGTTAAATTTTAAACTAATTGAAAGTAAGTCTGCTTGTTTGGTTAGAGTTACTACCCCCTGGCTATAGCTATAGTTCTTAAACCCCTTTAGCAAAGCCTGATGGGAGTCAGAATCTAAGTAGGGTTTTAGCCTGTCTAGAGAAGTCTCTTTTTTAATATTAATCATCCCAGCGCCAGTGTTAACCAGCTGACCAGCCAGCTCTTGCAGGGAACCTCCCTTTAGCTGGGCTAAAAAATTAGCGGCGAAGACCCCTTCAAAAGAAACACTTTGGTTATTTATCTCAATCGAAGTCTGGGGAGCAAGGAATTTTAAGGCTTGAGAGTTAAAGATCTGCGAAAGATCAAATAAAACTTTAAGGTCAGCTATTGTGATAAGAAAATTCTCATCGGAGAAATTTAACCCTTCTATATTTAAGCTATCCCAGGAAAGCTTAGTTCTTTCTAGGGAAACTTCTAAGTCTAACTTCTCTTTAAGTAGTCTCTCCAGAGCTATCTTTAAAATAAGATCTTTGCTAACAAAAAGAACTATAACGATCAAAACAAAGCTAATGGCTATTTTCTTCAACATAAATCTATTTAAGATTTGCTAGGCATTAGTCCGATCTCTGGCAGGATTTATACTCCCAGCGAGTTAATTCACTATCTTCATTAAAATAAACGTAGACTTTATCGGAGTTAAAATATCGAGTTGGATGCCGATAGAGCAAAACAGTTTCGGAGCTTTGAGAAGAAGCCGGTCTAGAAAGAACCGGATCACCGTAAGAGTTGATAAAATCCTCTTGCAAGACACCGGGTTTTAATCTTTGGTTCTCAACATCCTCAAGTAACTTCTCGAAACAGGCTTCCTGTTGTCCTAGGTAAGCCTCAATCTCTGTTTGGCTGTTTCCTACTCTTTTTAAAGTTAAAAGCCCCTCTAAATTTTGGCGAAAAAGACAACCAGCTAAACTTAAAATTAAAATAAAACTTAAAAACAAGCGAGTAATCATAAACTTTAAAATTAGTTATTTAAATCTAACTGCTCAATAAAGGCTGCGATTGCCTTAAGACAAACCGACTCAGCATCGATAAATAGGCTATTGTGGGTGCCGGCTACAGCTATGAATTTTTTAGGTCCGGGAGAAAAGTCATAAAGCTTTTTTCCTAGCTCTAGGGGAATTACTAAATCTTGCTTTGAATGTATAAAAAGTTTAGGAACTTTAACTTTAACAACTTTAGTTAAGGAATTAAGTACATTAGGGAGTATAAACTTAGGCAAATATGGGTAAAGCTTAACTCCAACATCCCTTCCGCTGGAAAAAGTACCTTCTAAAATAACTGCTCCTACTTCTTTGTTAGAAGCTAAATCAATGGCAACCGCTCCGCCTAAAGATTCACCGTAAACTATAATGTCTTTGGGTTTAATCCCCTGCTGATTAACTAAATAGTCATAAGCAGCATAAGCATCGAGATAGATGCCTTGCTCTTTAGGCTTACCTTCACTTTTTCCATAGCCGCGGTAGTCAATTATGAAAATATTCACCTTTAATCTAAGCATCGAAATAATCTTATCCAAGCGATTAGATATATTTCCGGCATTGCCGTGGAAAAAAAGTATTGTTCTTTTAGCTCGGGGGTGCGGAAAAAACCAGCCATTTATCTTTAACTTATCGCTGGTTATAAAATATACGTCTTGGAAAGCTAAACCTATTTGAGCCGGGGTAAAGTCGATCTTTTTCTCAGGAAAAAAAATGCTCTTACTCTCAATATACTTAACGTAGAGAAGAAGCATTACGATAATTAGAAGGCTATAGGCAAGAAGTCTAACAATCACTTGTTTTAATAGATAGCGAGGTTTTATAATGGTGATCTAGTCGTTTAAAGATGTAAGTATCTACCGAGACGGGCAGCCATACGGCTGCAAACATAGCCCATAAACCTTGAAGCATCGTTCTCGTCAACGGTAAAAAGCTTAACCCCGATTTCAAAATTTTCCTTGTCCTTCTCTCTATCTTTAAGCGACTGCACCCAGCAGACCTGGCCTCTAATCTTTAAAGGTTTAGGGTCTCCGGGAAGATGCATCCGGATCTGCAGTCGTTTACCTCTAGCAAAAGGCTTATCCGAAAAGAAACACATCCCTTCAACGCTGATATTCTTGGTGAAAGCAGAGATAAATTGTGAGGGTCGTTTAATCAGTTTTCGATCAACGACAACATCTACTATGTTGATCGTATCTAAACGTAAATATCTACGGCGCTCTTGGGCACGATTTTTCATAGTTAATCCATCTCTCGCGGTTCAAGACCTTCCCAGATAGCCTCGATTCGCTGTTTTAAATCATTGGTAGAAAAAGGCCAGACCGTCCGGCCATAGAGAGCCTGAGTTATCTCTTTGTAAGTTAACTTGTTTATTCGAAATTGGGGAATTTTGTTATCAATTTCTAAATGGTAACGCATCAAGACTAGTTCTTTTTTCAACATATGGGGAAGGATGAAGTTCTGGGCCACGTGGTTATGGGCACTTTGCCCGAAAGCAGCCCGCATCTTTTTATCTTCAATAAAAGTCTGCATTGCCCGGGCAATTTGAGCATAATCGTAAGGACCGACTAAGAATCCGTTTACTCCATTTATAACTTGTTTTGGTATTCCTCCGACCTTACTTCCGATTACCGGAACTCCCTGCCACATTGCTTCGGTCACCACCAGACCAAATCCCTCTTTGGTTGAAATGTGCACAAAACAATCAGCGATCGACATAAGCGACCCTACTACCTCGTCGTTGTTCTTTACATTCAAAAGAAGATAAATATCTTTATCGCTGCTAGCGGCTTTTTTTATCTCTTCATAAACTTTGTTACCTTCGGGATCGTCGGTTGCCCTGTTACCCGTAATTATCAAAATCGGATTAAGCCCTTTAGAAACTTTTTGCTTCATAAGCTTAAAAGATTCGATAATTCCTTTCTGGTTTTTATGGATATCATAACGAGACACGGCAGCAACAATCGGCCGCTTAGGATCAATATTGTGTTTGTTAAAAATATCACTTAAAACCTTTAAGGCTTCTTTTCTTGTACGTTGTTTATTCTTTGCACGCAAAGGATCAATTGAAGGACTAATCTCATAAGTAGGAATATGGAGATTGTCCTTAACAAACTCCATAGCCGTAAAAATAGCACCCTCAAACTGATTAACATAGGGAAGAAGAAAGCGCCAAATCCGCCGGCTGGCATTAGAAGTATCAATATGACAACGCCAGAGAATATGCCCATATACGTTACCGTTCATAATCAAGGCTGCTGGTTGGGGGTCATGTACTGTAACCATATGCCCGACAACCCTGACGTTGCGCGTATTCTCGTCAATGGTATCAAGATAAGCATGAAAGATTTCTTCGAGGCTGATTGGCTGATCAATACCCTGGAGAAGGTTGTGGAACTTCTTGGTAACCGTAAAGAACTCCTCGCTTCCTTCAATAACAAACCAGCGGGCATCGATACCTAAACCCCGGGCAAAGGGAAGTACGCTCTGAAGCATCTCAGCTACTCCTCCGCCAACAAAGGTAGAGTTAACATTTGCCCAAACCTTATTCTGAAGCGGCTGAGCTAAATACTTTATATCATCTAAGGCTTTGGGACCGATAAACGGCTTATAAAGATTGATATCTATTGGATCTAGAGGAACGTACTGATTTCGGTACTTTCGACTTCGATCATCAAACATTGCTTAATCCTCCCTACTGTTATATTCTAGTATGTATTTATCTTAGAGACAAGCGATTTTTATTGTTTTATTCGGCTTCGAGACTTATTTTCTCACCCAACTGGATAGTTTTTAACTCTGAAGGTGAACATTCGGTTTTTCCGACAATAACCACCGGAGAAGCTGGAACTGGAAGCGGTGTAGTGCTGGCCGGGGTCGGCCCGAAGAACACACAAAGACATTTGCCCTGTGGCCAATAGGCCACATCGCCGACAGCAACCTCCATAGTAGCACCTTGGGCTGAAGCCTTAAAGCCAATGTCAAAATAAATCTCATCGCCCCAGGTTGATACACTAGAACTTATCGGTAAATTCTTAAATATCTCCTCAGCAGTAAGTGAACTATTAAAGTCAACTGAAAAAGTTAAACTTTCGGTTTTACAACAAACCTTCATCAGACACCTCCTGAAAACAGAATCCGACTATTTAAGGTTAATTATACCAGATATTTGAAGGAAGGTAAATAAAAGGGATGCCTATTTTTTAGTGATAACCCCAGGTACATTCGTAAATAGGGCTATCTTCGACATAGTCGTAAGGAACAAACTGGTGCTTGGTGGAAAAAATCGGCTGCCGGTAATAGTCGGGCAACCATTCAAGAGGGATCCAGCCGGAAAATTTGCGTTGGAGACCTTTGATAACCGTTACCTTGGCTTTACCTTGCGATAAATTTATATCGAGCACTATGGCCGGAGTATTATTTTCAATCCGTAAGATGTCATAAGACTCTAAGACCTGCTCAAAAGCAACCTTGCTATCCAGCTCCAAAACCGCAGCCATCTTTTCAAAGGCGGTCTCATTTAAAGCTAATCCCAGCTGATGCCAATGCTCTGGCCCCTCTATATAGGTGTGTTTAGCATCCCAAACCGCATACTGACAAAAAGCCAAAGAAGGGAAAAATAATCCCAGAATCAATACCGTTAGTAATAGCTTTACTTTTCTAGTCATTTTAAACCTCCCGTTTAAATCTATTCCAATAATACCATAAACTTAAAGCTAAAAACCACAATAAAGACCAAATTTGGTCTTTTACTGTAAACGTTTTAACTGTCCGGGAAACAAAAGATATAATGAATACTAGGGTTCTTAGGACTATTCAGCTTTCTGGCGAGAGATCTCATAACAAAAAATCGCACAAGCAGCAGTTACGTTAAAAGAAAGCTCAGCTCCAGACATGGGGATATTTAGGGCTAGATCAAGATGCTTGGCCAGACCATAACGCAAGCCTTCTCCTTCGGAACCAAGCAAAAGACAAACCGGAAAGGGCAGATTAACTTTAGCTATAGGCTGGCCCTTTTCAGTTACAGCACCAACAGCCCAAAAGCCGGCAGCTTTAGCTTTCAGTAAAGCATTAGTTAAGTTAGAAACCATTGCCACCGGAATATAATTTTCTCCTCCTTGGGCAACGTGCAAGACTGTCTCGGTAACTTCGCAAGCCTTGTGTTTAGGTATAACCAGACTAAATCGGCCGAAACAGGCTGCTGTGCGGATGATTGCCCCTAAATTCTGAGGATCAAAAATTCTATCGAGAAAGATAAATGAAGTCTGTTTGAAATCTTTTCTTTTAATTAAATCGTTAAAATCAACATAGTTGAAATTATCAACTTCAGCAACAACTCCGCCGAGAGAACAATGGGGTTTAAATCTCTGCAGCTTATTAAGCGTTAGGCGCCTAAAAGGGATCTTATTGATTTTAATCAACTCAAGGATAGCCCTAGAATCGAAATCGTCTTTGACAAATATCTTGGTTATAGTTCGGGGATTTACTTTTAGACGCTCTAATACAGAGTTTTTACCGTACAGCAGTAATGATCGTTTGGCCATTTTGTATTGTTGAAATTACTAACTATGGCGAGCTAAGGTCTTTTCTATTCGGGAATGTAACTCCTCCACCTCTACCGGCTTAACAAGGTAGCCTTGGTTTTGCAAACTAGCTGCTAACCGCTGAGACTCCTCATCCTCTCTGCCAGTAAGCATAATTACCGGAATCGAAAAGGTTTCTTTGTCGGCTTTAAGATTTTTCAAAACTTCAAAGCCATTCATTCCCGGCATCATGATATCGAGAAATATAAGACTCGGCTTGTTGCGCCTAGCTAATTCAAGACCCCTCTGTCCGTCAGAGGCTACTAAAACCTTCCAGGAAAGACGCTCAAGATTCTTTTTTACAAAAAAACTAAAATCCTCTTCATCGTCAATTACCAGAATTTTTCTAGTCTTTTTAAGCATGGCCTCCCTTTTAACTGCTAGCCTCTTCTTCGTCTTTTTTGGTCTTTAAAAGATCTGCAACCTGTTTTTTAATGTCCTTTTTATCGCCGGCTTTAACTTTAGAAAACTGGACTCCGACATCATGGATAATGGTATCTTCAAGAAACTTGCTTTCTCGGGTTTTTATCCAAGAAACTTTCCCCTTGCAAATAATCGGATCGATCCTTAAATACAGCTCTAAATCAACTAAGGCTGCCTCAGGAATTTCCTGTTTTATAGTAACCCTTACACCACCAACACTTATATCTTCAGTATAAGTAGAAATCGGCGACTCCCCGGGCAGATAAATATGCACCGTAAAAGGATACTTGACCCTAATAAACCGTCTTCGGTTAATTCCGTCCCAACTAATTTTTTGGTTGTTTTCTGTTTCCATTGTCTTTACTGCTCCAGTTTTCTGAATAGTTCCTCGGCCACAAAATCGGAAAGCGAATGGTTAAGAGATGAGACTCCCACCCTGGTGTCTTCTGGTCCGCATTCGCGTAAAAAAACTGCCACCTCAGTAGACTCGCTGGCCTGAGGAAAAGCAATACTAAGGTTAGTAAAAATGATAAAGCCGTCTCTTCGGCTTCCCCGGTAAAGATTAGCCTTCATCTGGCCGAAAATACTAACCACCTCAGTGTAAGCTGAAGAAAAATCTTTGTTAACTGCCTTGATATGAACTTTACCTTTTTGTTTAAAAGGTCTGGTACCAACCCCAAAAAGCCTAACCACCTCCAGAGGAGAACAAGCCAAACAAAAGAAGCTAAAACAACAAACAACTACTCTGGATATTTGTCTCTGGTTCATCTTTGGAAAGATTAATCCTTTTTCCCTTTCTTGGGCTGCCGATACTTTTTGTTAAACGGCCCCACATACATAGCCCGAGGCCTGAAGATTCTGTTATGTTCGAGATATTCCATTACCCGGGCAGTCCAGCCGGCCACACGGCTTACGGCAAATACCGGCGTAAAAAGATCTACCGGGATTCCCAGACAAGAGTAGACAATACCAGAGTAGAAGTCAACATTAGGAAATATCATTTTCTCAACACCTAAGGTAGAGATTACTTCTTTCTCCAGGGCTTGAGCAATAGCCAAAATATTTTTAGTATCGCTGTCGCCTTTTTCTCTAACTAAATACTCAGCCAAGGGGCCTAATACTCGAGCTCGGGGATCATAGGCTTTATAAACCCGGTGTCCAAACCCCATAATTTTTTTCTTATTTGAACGAGCCTTAGCATACCAAGAACTCACATTCTTAGGATCGCCAATCTCTTTAAGCATGGCCAATACTTGCTCGTTGGCTCCACCATGCAAGGGGCCATTTAAAGCGGCAATACCCGAACCAACCGCAAAATACATATCAGAAAGAGTTGAAGCTACAACCATAGTAGCAAAGGTGCTGGCATTCATCCCGTGATCAGCATGTAAAATAAGGGCTATGTCCATGACCCGCTCCTCAACTACTGAAGGACGCTTGCCGGTAACCATATAGATAAGATTAGCAGCATGGCTTAAATTCGGATCTGGGTCAACCGGTAAGTTCTCTTGTCTTAAGCGGGCAATAGCACCGGCTACAGAAGCCACTCCGGAAATTAAATGCCAACTTGACTCATAGCCAACTGCTGGGTGTAAACCTTCCTTAATATCTTTTGCCTTCTTTTCAGCCTCGGCTCTCTCGAACTCATAGATAGCGTGTTTTTCGCCACGCGGACGAGTCTCCATCGGGATAGAATCTTCATCAGAACCAATCGTCTTTATATTCTCCTGCTTATAACTTTCCTGATCTACAGAAGTACACTCCTGCCGCATCAGATTTGTTCCCAAACGAAGTCCGGCCATAGCATTCATCTGCTCAATTGGAAAGTTAGCTAAGAGACGAATCGTAGCCGGAATGTTGCGATATTCAATTAACTTATCTTTGAAACCTTTGAGCTGCTTAGCCGAAGGAATATCCCCGTAAAGAAGCAAATAAGATGTTTCTTCGAAATTGGAGTGAGCACAGAGGTCAAAAATATCGTAGCCGCGATAAATCAACCAGCCTTTTGAACCATTAACATAGCCGATTTTGCTCTCGCAGGCAATTGCCCCCTCCAGGCCCGGTCCGACCAGACATTTAACCGGCCAGTTAATAGGCTTGGTAAGTTCTGGCTCGGGGTCAGAGCCGGTTTCTCGGTGGGCCTTTTCTGCGGCCGAAACGATAAGATCAGTAATTTCTTTAGTCTGTTTATGCATTAATTACCTCCTGCCTAGATAACAATTATACCAGAAAGTTTAATTTTGGGGATGATAAAATTGCCTATTTTTTTGGCTTGATTTTCTTAACTATTTCCAGCCAAAACTGCCTTAAATCCTGATTTAAATCAGCTGAGGCTCGATAAACCAGGGGTATTTTTATGGCCCGAATATGATCCGGCACGTCTTTAGCCTTAAAATTTTGATACTGCTTAAGGTTGAGATCTTGAATAAAAACTTTATTTTGCCTCCCTTTTAAGATCATTGCTCCCGGCTTAAGCTTAAGTTTGTATCCCTGTACCTGCAAAAAGAAGGGAAGACAATAAGTAGTAACTGCCAGTAAATAATTTTCAGGGATTCTTCTGTTTAAGCCGACAATTACAAAATCCGACTTTGAACTTGCAACTAGCCTAGTTAAGCCTTGAGATAAGCTTAAGGCATTCCTCCAGTAAGGGGTGTTGTTAGATTTAAACACCTCACGGTAACCCTTAAAATAAGCTCCCAAGACTCGCGGACCGTCAAGGGTGTTCACCTGACTAGGATCTTTGGTAATCTTTAAGTAAGGAAACCTAGGCTGAATCTCAAATGATAATAACTGCACTAAAAGACTGTAACCGACTATCAGATAAGTAAGCCGAGAAAAATTTAAAGTTAAATGCCTGGCTAAATTGCTATTGCTGAAATCAAACATTGCTTTTACCAAGAGAAACGGCCCCAGACAAACAGCGGCCATCATGTAATGAGCCGAAGTAAATTTGCCTAAAACCGGATAAAATAAAAACAAAACGGCAATTAAGATACCAAGAGATCGCCATTTCTTTTTAATGGCAGCATTCTTAAGATAGATAAAGCCGTATCCAGCCAAGAAAATCCAGATCAATATATTGGTAAGGCTAAATAACACCGCTAAAGAATAAAAACCTTTCCAGTTAAAACTCTGGCCAAATAAAAGATGAAACTTATACTGGCTTAAAATCTGGTAGGGACGAAAAAGACCGCAAACAGAAGCCGGCAGAAAGATAAGCGCAATGCCAACAAGGAAGAAAGCCAAAGCTTTTGAGCTGCGACTGCGAATAGCTACGAGACAAAGCAGTATCGGAATCCCTAATACAAAATCAAAACGAAAGATGCAGGCTAAGCTGGAAATAATACCGATTAAAAAATAGAGCCAGTTATTTGATTGTTTCAAAAACAGGAATAAAAGACAAAGAGAAAAAAACAACATTCCGAAAACACTGGAGTTAGGATAAAGGAGTCGATAAAAAATTTCCGGGAAAAATAACAGCAGACAGAAACTAAAAAATATATTTATCCGCCGCTTAGAGAATAAATGAACCGCAAAGGCTAGAAAGCAAACCCCGGCTGCTCCCAGTAATGCCGGCAACAGATACAAAAGGTAAGCCTGGCCCGAGATTAAAAAAACTAGATGGTTTAACTGGTAAGTTAAGGGTTGATAATAATAGCGGTAGAGAAAAAAATCGCCTTGTCTGCCGGCCTCAAGATTAGCTGATCCGGCTAAAATCGCTACCCCGTCGGCTTCATACCAGCCCTTATCGCCAAAACTTACACCTAAAAATACCAAAGCCAGATAAATTATAACTAAACTGAGTAAAGGATTCTTTAAAACATTAAGCAAAGTTTTCATTAGTTCATCTTTTCAAACCAGTTTATTATAATCCAGTTTACATATGCCGGGTACTCATGATCCAATCCACTTAATTGCCGCAGTTTTACCTCATAGCCGAACTCAAGCAGTCTTTGCTTGGCATAGATAGCTTCGCTTATGTTAAGAATATTATCGTTTTTGCCATGAAGGATAAGAACCGGGATCTGCTTGGCCGGATCTCTAGTTAAAAATAGGTGCCCTTGCTGCTCCATTGATCTTATACGGCCGGAGAAAGGAGCAATGGCCCGAAACTTTTCCGGGAATTTCAAACCTAAATAATAAGTCATAATCGCTCCGGCTGAAAAACCGGTGAGATAGATACGGCTATCATCTATTTTGTATTGGTCCTTGATCTGA
>CAZFML010000026.1:3349-12544 GCA_964519975.1 uncultured Planctomycetia bacterium | reverse complement strand
TAAATTCCGTCAACATCAGTGTAGATCTCACAAAGATCTGCTCCTAAGGCTACAGCCATAGCTACGGCACTTAAATCTGAACCGCCACGGCCTAAAGTAGTAATCTCTAAAGCCGTACTTAAACCTTGAAATCCAGCAACAATAACAATTCTGCCTCTAACTAACTCTTTTTTTATCCGGTCAGTTTCAATCTTTAAAATCTTAGCCTGAGTATGGTAAGTATCAGTAATAATACCTACCTGCGGTCCAGTAAAAGAAATTGCCGCTGCCCCTCTTTTATGAATTGCTAAAGCTAGCAAGGCTGAAGAGATCTGCTCGCCAGTAGACATAAGCATATCCATCTCCCGCTCAGAAGGGTTAGGATTAATCTGTTTAGCTAAATCAGTTAATTCATCAGTAGTATCACCCATTGCCGAGACAATAACTACTAATCGGTTACCCTTCTTAGCATAAGAGATAATTCGTTTCGCTACATTTTCAATATGCTTAGGAGTTGCTACCGAGGAACCACCGTATTTTTGAACAATTAGCTTATTCCCTGCCATAACCATATCCTTTGTTCTTTTTCACAAACTCATAAATAATAAATGCTCCTAGTAAAGTTAGAATAAGACTTAAACTAAACAATAAATAGTTCTTGCTGCTAAAAAACTGACTAGCCTTAACTCCCAAAGCTATAAAGGTTATTATAAACATCGCAATCGCCGGAATCAAGGTTATCTTGCAATTTCTGCCCTTATTTAAAAGATAGCTAGAAGCAACTAGTAAAGCCAGACCAGCTACTAGCTGATTTGATGCCCCAAACATCGGCCAAAGAACTTTAAAGTTCCCGCTAAAACAAAAGTAGCCGGCAACTATAATCACAATACCAGTAGCTAGATACTTATTTTTTATCCCAATAAGCTCTTGAGTTAAAAAACGGGTAATTCGGGTTGCCGTATCTAAGGTGGTAAGAATAAAAGCATTAAGGATAACTAAGGCGATAAACTTAGCATAACCTCCCAAGAAGAAAACAATCCGGCTAAAACCTTGAGCAAACATAGCAACCACATTAGGTTCGCCTTCAGGGATTGTACGCAAGCCAAAGGCAACACAGATTAAAGCAACTGTAGCCAGTAAACCCTCGAGAAGCATTGATCCGTAACCTATTTTCTGGATATCTTTTTCCGAAGCCAACTGCTTTGAGGTCGTACCGCTGGAAACCAAAGAATGAAACCCGGATATTGCTCCGCAAGCTACGGTAATAAACATCATCGGAAACATCGGTCCAATTGGACTTGAAAACTTAAATACCTGAGAAGGCCCTAAAGGCAAAGGCCTTAAAACTATCCCGATAAAAGCAATAGCAATTCCAAAGAACAGCAAAAAACTGGAGATATAGTCTCGCGGCTGAAGCAAAATATTTACCGGGATGATCGAAGCAAAGAACGAATAAACAAAAAGAACGATCAACCAAAAGATATAAGGGTTGTTGCCGCCAACAGTTAAAGGAAATTTATCTCCTAAAACAATCAGAAAGCTTAAAAGCGCCAAACCAATTAAAGTGGCAGTGACAATGTTGACTTTCCTGCGATAAATCAAAAAACCTACCGCCATTGCTGCCGGAATAAGACCCAGCGAAGGAAAAACAATCTTTGGCTCATTGATAAAACTATCAGCACAGAATTTAGCAAAAACAGCAATAACTAAAATCAAAGCCAGCAACAAAAAGATTAGAAATACTATACTGGCCCGCTTGGATATATACTTCTGGGCAATTTGACCGATGCTTGAGCCATTCTCACGCACTGATATAAAAAGGGTAACAAAATCATGAACTGCTCCCATAAATATCGAGCCAAAAACTATCCAGATAAGCGCTCCCAGCCAGCCCCAGTAAATATAAGCAAACACCGGTCCAACGATCGGCCCGGCTCCGGCAATCGAAGCAAAGTGATGCCCGAAAAGAATCAAACAGTTCTTTGCCGGAACATAGTCTACACCGTCATAGCTACTTTCAGCCGGGGTTTTACGCCCGGGGTCGATGTTTAAAACTCGGCTTATTACTTTTCCGTAAACAAAGTAAGCTCCGATCAAAACTATACTGACCAGAAGAAAAACTAAAGTACTCATTTCTGAAGAAAATATTTCATCAAACTTTCGCCAGTATCAAAATATAAAGAACTGTTTTGGGCCTCAACTTCAGAATAAGTTGAAAAACTATCAGCTGTTACATCGCTTCCGGAAATTAAAAATGGCACTGGCTCATCGGTATGAGTTCTTTTGGCAATCGGAGTGGGATGATCAGGGGTAATTAAAATTCTAAAATCCTGACCTCCCAGTTCTTCAACTATAGTTCCTACAACCATCTTATCTATCCGCTCAAGACAAGCTATTTTCATGCGTAGATCCTGATTGTGTCCAGCCTCATCAGTAGCTTCAATATGGATAAATGCAAAGTCATGGCTTTCTAAAGCCCCTAAGGCTGCCCGGGCTTTTCCTAGGTAGTTAGTATCGTAATAACCATTAGCGCCTTCAACATTTAGTACGCGCAGGCCAATAATCTTTCCGATTCCCTTTATTAAGTCTACTGCCGATATTACTGCCCCGGAAATACCAAACTGCTCCTTAAAACTGGGCATAGTCGGTGAACCGCCACAACCCCAAAGCCAGATCATGTTAGCCGGGCTTTCGCCTAAATCAATTCTTACTTTATTTATCTCATGGGTCTGAAGTATTTCCTGAGAACCCTTCATGAGTTCAACTAAAACATCGCTGTTTTTACCCCGGGGAAGATATTTGGATATACTTTTGCCCATAATATCATGAGGAGCATGATATTTAAGTTTATCTAAACCCAACTTTTTCCCATCCCGAATAACCATAAGATTCCGATAACTGGTACCAAAGAAAAACTCAATATCTTTTTTCCCTAGCTTCTTATTTATATCTTCAATAAGAACTTTAGCCTCTTTATTAGTAACGTGGCCAGCACTATAATCAAAAAGCTTTCCCTCTCCTTCGGTAATCAGATTGCAGCGAAAAGCCAAATCATCTTGGCCAAGCTCAACTCCTAAGTTAGCAGCCTCAAGCGGACCTCTTCCGCTATAATAACGGTTAGGATCATAACCCAGCAATGAAAGATTAGCTACATCACTTGAAGGAACAAAACCTTTGGGAATAGTTTTTACCCTACCCAGAATCCCCTTTTTAGCCAAAGAGTCGATATAGGGAATATCAGCTACTTCGAGCGGGGTTTTACCGCCTAAAGCCTCTAAGGGATAGTCAGCTGCTCCATCAGGGACCACTATAATATACTTCATAATATTAAGAGTTTAATACAAACAATATGTCCTTGCAAGATATTTCTAAAATGGTATAGTTTTACTATGCTTGAGCAAAATGAGCTAATATTTCTCTATCATGACGACAAAAGAAACTTTCTAACCCGCCTGGATAAGAAAACCCTCCATACTGACAAGGGTTTCTTAAAGCTAGAAGACTTAATCGGCAAGGATTTCGGCGAAAAGGCAGAAACAAACTTAGGCCACCCCTTCTATATCCTACGCCCCTACCTCTATGAGATGATCATGAAGGTCAGAAGACAGACCCAAATCCTCTATCCCAAAGACATTGGAATGATTTTAGTAAGAAGTTGCATCTTTCCGGGAGCAAAAGTAATTGAATGCGGAATTGGTAGCGGTGCCTTAACCACAGCTTTAGCTAACTTTGTCCGTCCCAACGGTAAAGTTTACAGCTATGAACAAAACCAAGAGTTTCTGCAAAACGCTAAAAAGAATTTAGAAAAAAACGGGCTAGAACAATGGGTTGAGTTTATCCAAGCTGAAATCAGCGATGAATTTCCAGAAAAACAGGTAGACTTTGTAATGATTGATATCGGAAGCCAATGGGAGTTAGTAGATGCTGCTTATAAATCTTTGAAAGGCGGAGCAAGACTGGCTACCATTTGCCCTACTTTTGAACAACTAACTAAAACTGTGTTTACTCTTGAAGAAAAAGGCTTCATCAACATTGAAACCATGGAAATATTGTTAAGAAGAATCTTAGTCCGCCGGGGAAAAACCCGACCTGAACAACGCATGCCTTCACATACCGGTTACCTGGTCTTTGCTACCAAAACAGTTGCCTAAATAAGGCGTCCCTTTTATTCCTCCACCCTCACGATACTCAACTTTCCTAATATTGAAACAAACTCTATGCGTAGCGGCAGGCGAGTAGTTTTGTCCATCCAGAGACTAAATCTTTTTGCTCCCCTTCCCAAAAGAAAGTAAGTATTCTGTTTATCCTTACCTACTTTAAGCATTCTTTCTTCGATGAATTTTATCTTTATCTTTTGGGTCGGAAGGTTAAAAATCATCCATTTATCTTTTTCTAGCTTAATACTCTCAGGAAAAAAATAAAGTAAAGCTAAGATATTATGTATTGGCGTCTGCTGACGAAGAATCTCCTCCTTAACTACATCACCCTTTCTGACTATCTGAACGTAGCCTTTTTCCTGGTTATAAATTTCTTCAATCAGCTCTTTTTTACCAAACATAAGAATATTTCGTTCTACTTTAAGCGGAAGATGAGTCTCTGAATCCAGATAAACTTCCTCATCACTGGTTAAATCCAGTAGTTTAAAAATCTTGGTATCCGAGCTTACCCTTAAAACATCAGCCTCTCTTTTGCCTATCTTTTCTTTACCCTGATAGCTCCAGTAGATATAGCCGGAAAACATTCCATTATAATAAACTTTATAAGTTAGCTTCTTAAGACCTTTAAATCTTTCTTCAATACCTTGGCAAAAACCCAAAGAGGTAAAACTTATGCAGAATAATAAAAGTATAGTAAATTTCTTCATGAACTGATTAATTTTCTGATCTCAGCTAACTTCTCTTCGGTAGCGGCTTGGCCGCGTTTTACGAACTCCTCTATCTTATCAAACTCAGTCCAGCCCAAACCTTCTAAGTTGGGATGAATAGTTAAGTCAGAAAGCTCTATGGCTTGCTGGACAAACTCTTGCTGCATGGTTTCGATGCTGCCAAAAATAAAATCAAAGATATGAAAACGATTCCTTTTCGCATATTCGGAGCGGGCCTGCTCTTGCGATAGGGAAATGTTAGAAGCAATTATTTTATGAGCACCGTACTGAAGTAGTATTTTTGTCGGAAGGGGGTTTAGGACTCCGCCATCTAAAAGAATATCCTCTTTAAAACGCACTGGTTCAAATATTCCCGGAAAGGCGCAACTTGCCGCTAAGGCTTTATAGACAAGTCCTTCTTCTAAAACTACTGTTTTACGTCTTTTAAAATTAAAACTAACTATTTTTAAACTATGTTTTAAATCATAAAAGGTTAAATCTTTAAAAACCCGCTTAAAAATGCTTTCTAAGCGCTTGGCCCTCATAATCCCCCTAAAAGGTATGGAAAAGCCAAACAGACAAAAAGAACCGATTCTTTTTCCGATTTCTGAAGAGCAGCGTTTAATATCAGAAATAGAAAATCCGGCTGCCCAAAGAGCAGCAATTACTGCGCCCATACTTGAACCACAAACAATATCAATCGGGATCTTACTTTCAGTTAAAGCTTTTAAAACCCCGATATGGGCATAACCGTAAGCAGCACCACTACCTAAAGCTAACCCTAAGCTAACCTCACCAATTCTACGCGCTAGTCTGCGTAAAATTTCCCGGTAGGCTTTAGAATCAGAACTGGGAAGAGCTACTGCTATAGGGTGATTCAAAAGATTTCTTTTTTTAGCGAAAGACAAACGGTCTACTTGAGAGGATTCTGCCAGAACTACTTTAATTTTCTCGCGATTCAGAGGATTTTCTCTAATTAAATCTTTAATTAAAAGCGAAGCTCTCTTTAAAACTCCCTTTTTGGGAAAAATAATAAAACTTAACTCCTGAGCTGGTTCAAGATAGAAGTTTATATCTGGTTTTAAAACCTCAGTAGGAATCTCGTATAAAATAAAATGATAACTCTCAGATAAAAAGTTCAGCAAAGAAACAAAATTTTTACTTTCATCGACTAGTAGACTAAGACTATCAACCGGGCCTTTTTTAATATAACCAGAAAAGTTATCTTCCGAAAACTGATTAAGCTTTAAAGCTTTGCTATTGTTTTGGCTAGCTTCATCCTTGCTGGTTAAGACCTGGATACAAATAATCTCTTTTTTAGTCTGGTCTTTTAATTCTTCGGCCAAGCTAAACATAAAGGTAGTTTTCCCGGCATAAGCTTCTCCGATAATTCCCACCTTTTTTGACTGAAATATCCGCTTAGGTTTAGAACGAGCTTTTACCCGCTGAGAGAGAATTCTTGAAAACTCCAAAGCTAAATAGGGACTTTCATTTAAAAAAATCTTAAATTTCTCATTAGATACCCGCATAATGAATGAAGTTTCAATTGATTTAGCGGTAACTGAGTGCGGCTCATTAGTAAGCAGAGAAATTATCCCAAAACAAGTCCCGCGTTTAAGAATTTCAATTTCCGAATCCTTATTCTGATCAGAAACCGAAACTATCACCCGCCCCTTAAGAAGTAAATACAAAAAATCGGGGACATCACCCTGACCGTAGATTAGTTCATTGTTTTGATATTGCTTAATTTCAGAAATAGCTATAAGTTTATCGATTTCTTTATCGTTTAACTTATTAAAAGGAGGGTTATTGCTGATAATCAGCTTTAACTCTTTATTTTCCATAGGGTTACAAATTATAATTCAAGCTTGTTCTCAGAGACTATTTTAGCATAAATACGGGAGAAATTTCTCGGAGTTCTTTCTAAGTCTTGGTAGTCAACCTGATAGAGTCCGAATCTGGCTGCAAATCCTTTATCCCACTCAAAATTATCCAAAAGCGACCACCAGAAATAACCTTTTATATCTACTCCTTCCGATAAGGCTCTGGCTACCTGTTTAAGATGTTCTACGAGATATTCCTGATAAAGCTTATCTTTACTTTCAGCAGTTCCATTTTCAGTAATAACTATCGGAAGCTTTAGCTTTCTTAGACTCAGTAAAATATCATATAGGCCTTGGGGAGAAATATCCCAGCCAAGATAGTTTTTCCTTTCCCGATGATTATGCTCACACCTTCTGCCAAATAAGCCTCCTAGCTTATTATACTCCTTACAGTAGTAGTTAAGAGCGATAAAATCTAATTTTTTTTTCTTAACTAAAAATCTAATGATCTTCCAGTTAAAATCTTGATTTCTTAAAAAAGAGGCTAAAGAGTTAAGGAAACCCAACCCCTTAGGACAAGCTGAAAATATCCGCATATGCTTAGTTAAAGAGACTGAAACCGGAGTCTTGCCGTATATCCTCTTTATCTCCTCATAGCCGGTAGAGTAAGCAGATAAGATATTAGCCAGAACTCGTTTTGCCTTGGCAAAAGATTTTTCTCCCGGAGGCCAGGCTCCAGATATAAAGCCCTGATAAATATAAATTAAGGGTTCGTTAAAAATAAGCCAGGTATCTACCTTAGCCTTATTGGCTTCTACTACTTTCCGTAAGTATTCGAGGAAGTAGTCAATGTTAGAACTCTTAAGCCAGCCTCCCTGCTTACTAAACCAGAAAGGATTGGTAAAATGATGCAAGGTAACTACTGGTTTTAACTGGTATTTAAGCAGGTTATCGACTACTGTAGAATAATGGTTTATCTCCTCTTGCCTAAATACAGACTGGTAAGGACAAACCCTTGCCCATTCAAGAGAAAACCTTAAACAGTTAAGATTTAACTCCTTGGCTAGTTGGAAATCTTTTTCAAAAAGATGGTAGTGGTCGCAGGATCGCTGGCAAGGTTCGAAGCCCCTTTCTTTCTCCCACAAATGCCAATCAGAATTAGTGTTTTGGCCTTCGTGCTGATAGCTGGAGAGAGAAGCCCCCCATAAAAAATTAGCAGGAAAGTTTACTGTCATCTAGCTAGAGATGATCTTTAAAACCTTCTCATTAGAGTCTGATGAGAGAATCACGATTGCTGAACTTCCTGGCTGAGCAGTAGTTCCGTAGATATAACGGATATCAATATTATTATCTTTTAACCTTGAGGTAAGCAGAAAAAGTTGGCCGACCTCATCAGGCATATCAACGATTATAACTTCCTTTTCCTCCAGCTTTCCCAAACCTTGTAAAATTTCTCTAGCCTTAGCATTGTCAGAAACTACCATTCTAAAATAGGCTTTATCATCAAAAGCCCAGGCCGAGATAGCCCGGATATTAATTTCACTTTCCTTTACTACTTTAGATATTTCAGCCAGTTTACCTACCTTATTATCGGTAATAAGAAGTAACTCGGTTGCTTTAACTCCTTTCATAGACACCTCCTTTTCCTAGATTATAGCACAGTCCTTAAACCGGCACAACAAAATATATACAAAACTATTGTTTATGATAAGATAAAAAACCTATGAAAAAGTATAAATTAGAGCCTTTCTCCTCAGAGACTCTCATTGACTATGAGAATAATCTAAACCCCCAACAGCTAAAGGTAGTTCTTGAAGCTGAAGGCCCGGCTTTAGTTTTAGCCGGGGCCGGATCAGGGAAAACCCGGGTTTTGATTTATCGGCTGGCTTATCTCTTAGAAAAAGGAGTACCTACCCGAAATATTCTTCTAGCTACCTTTACTAACCGGGCAGCCAATGAGATGATCAACCGGGCTGAAGTTCTACTTAAATCTAGTCTCTCTGAGCTCTGGGCCGGAACTTTTCATCATATCGCTAATGTCACTTTAAGAAAAGAAGCCGAAGCCCTAGGTTATTCCTCTAATTTTACTATAGTAGACAAGGAAGATGCTCAGGATTTAATTGATGACTGTATTGAAGATTTAGGCCTTTATAAAAAAGAAAAGATGTTTCCTAAAAAAGGCGTTATCTATAACATCTATGGACTAGCAGCTAACTCCCAAAAGGATATCAAAGAGGTTATTGAACAGTTCCACCCCCATTTAGAAGAGTATATTCCGGTAGTGAAAAAAGTTATTACTACCTACAAAAAGAAAAAGAAAAAAGCTAATGTTATGGACTTTAGTGATCTTTTAACTAACTGGCTAAAAGTTCTGGATGATACATCGCTTTGTGAAAAATATTCCAGAATCTTTCGTTATATCTTAGTCGATGAATACCAGGATACCAATAAACTGCAGTTTGAAATTCTTAAAAAACTACAGACTCATCATAAAAACATCCTGGTAGTCGGAGATGATGCCCAGTCGAT
>CAZFML010000026.1:0-3339 GCA_964519975.1 uncultured Planctomycetia bacterium | reverse complement strand
AGAGTTTCCTAAAACTTTCGAGGGAACAAGAATTTTTAAGCTCCAGATTAACTACCGTTCGCAACCGCCAATATTAAATCTAGCTAATGAAATTATAAAACACAACATTGATCAATTCCCCAAAGAACTGGAAGCGATAAAAACCGGGGGAGACAGTCCTTGCGTAGTTGAAACTAAAGATGTCTATCAACAGGCTAAATTTATTGGCCAAAGGATACTTGAACTAAACCGGGAAGGCATTCCCTTAGGTGAGATAGCAGTTCTTTTTCGCTCGCGGTTTCAGGCCTTAGAGCTGGAAATGGAGCTGATTAAAAGAACTATTCCCTATCTGGTACGCGGAGGCATGCGTTTTTTTGAACAGGCCCATATAAAAGACACCCTATCCTATCTTAAAATAATTCTTAATCCTCAGGATGAACTATCATTTAAAAGAGCAGTCTGTTTACATAAAGGAATTGGCCGAAGCTTTGCTTATAAAATATGGGATAAGTTCTCTCAAAATGAAAAGTTAGCCACTATTGCCAAAACTCTTCCCAAACGCCAATCCCAGGGTTTTAAAGAGTTCGCGGAAGTTTTTGAGGCCTTGAAAAAAATTAAAAAACCCAACGAAGCTTTGGGAGAAATTCTTAAATACTATAAGGACTACTGTTATCTTTCATTCGATAATCCCGATGAACGGATAATGGATTTAGAAGAGTTAACCAAAATGGCTAATCAATACTCATCAATAAAGAATTTCCTCCTTGATTTGGGCTCCTTTGAAGACTTTAAAGGTGAGACCCGTAGGGGCAGCTACGACAAACAGGAAACTCTGGTTTTATCAACAATTCATCAGGCTAAAGGTTTGGAATGGGAAGCGGTTTTTATTATCGGCTTTTGCGAATATGAGTTTCCGCATCCTAAGGCTATTGGGGTCGATAAAGCCTTGGAAGAAGAAAGAAGACTCTTTTACGTGGCTACCACCCGGACTAAATCTCTGCTTCATGTAACTTATCCCCAGACAAAATACACCTTCAAAAATGGAGCAATACTCACCCGGCCTTCAATGTTTCTTTATGAACTGTCTAAGAATAGTTACGAAGAAATAGTAGTAGAAGAAGGATTCTGAGAGTGTTCATCCAAAGAATATAGATCGAGGTAGCTTTCAAAATCATCCTGGCCCAAGACCAGATCGACTTCCAAGTTTAAAAGCTGATTCTGAAAAATAACCTGTTGTCTGCGTAACGGCACAATTAAGGCGATTAACAAAACTGCTACAGTTACAAAGATAAGTTGAGGCTGATAGAAAAGTTTAGAACGCAGTTGCTTCGCCAAATCATTAGTTTTAGCTTTAAAACTCTCAAAAATAACCTCAGTAGTCGTTTTAGCGCCGGTTACTCTACTAACCATCCGCGAAAGCTCTTGCCTAAGCAAGTCAACTTCGGTTCTAGAGATACCGGAAAGGGTATTGCTTAAAGAATTGTAGTAGCCTTGACAGCTACTGCAGCTCTTAAGATGCTCAGTTAACCTTTCTGATTCTTTAGCTCTTAGCTCCTTATAGTAAAACAAAGACCATACTTTCTTTGCCGGACACCTCATTACAAACCCCCTATATTTTTCTTTAGATTTTCTACTGCCCTCGAAAGATGAGTTTTTACTGCGCTCTGCGAACAAGTTAAAATTTCACTAATTTCAGAAATAGTTAAACTTTGATAATGACGGAGAATAAAAACATTTTTTTGGCGCAAGGGTAAACCGGCTACAGCTAGTCTTACTTTTGCCTCTTTGTCACGCAGATCTATAGTCTCTCTTAAAGGTGTTCTTTGAGTCTTATTTTCTTTGTAGCGGTTGCCGAGATTAAAAATTCTCTTTCTTTTACGCAGAAAATCAACAGCAGCATTAACTGTGACCCGGTAAATCCAAGTAGAGAGCTTAGAGGTTTTTCTAAAAAATTTTAAGTTGTGATATATCTTCATCAGTACCTCCTGCAAAACATCTTTAGCATCTTCGAGGTTGCCAAGATAACGATAGGCGATATTTAAAACATCCTGATAGATAAGCGGCACTATCTCCTCGAAAGCTTCTACCTGGCCTTTCAAAAAAGCATCAACTAACTTGCTTAACTGTTCTTCCTTAAGCCTAAGCATAAGTCCATTTTATATTAACAACAGATAGTCTGCAACGCAAATCTGAGGAAGATCTGCGCTGCAGACTATGCGTTACGATTACCTGGAATCTCTATGCTCAGTACTTCCCCGCTTTATCAAATATTGATAAAGCTCAGGATCTTCGTTTTTAAGCCACTCTAACTTCTCTTTCAAATATTCCGGCTTCATCTTGCCAAAAGGCTCAAAAGCCTCCGGTCGACGACGCTTGCCTTGAGCCATTCTTTCTCTGGCGCTTTTCATCGCCCCTTGGATAATTTCCTTAAACTTCTCGGGATCTTCCTTCTTTATTGCTTCCAGCTCTTTGGTTCTTTCCTCTAAAGCTGTCTTCAAAGCTTTCTGATACTTCTCGCGTAAAGCTACGATCTTTTCTTTCTTCTTGGTTGGTAAGGTCTCAAAGACGATATGATTGTGTAGCTTCTGCTTTCCGATTGCTCTACCAACAGCTTGCTTAAAACGGGTAGCTACCGCTATATCCTCTTTTACATCTTGGATATAGTTTTTAACTGCTGCTACTGCCTTTTGTTTAATTTCTTCAAACTGTTGTGGATCATCCTGCTTAATCTGATGAAGCTCTTTGCCGCGCTCTCTAATTCTTTCAGCTACAGCTTTCTTAAACTGTTCAGGATCAGTCTGGCGTAACTCTAAAAGCTCTGCCCGTTCCTCAGCTGGCAAGGTTCCAAAGACAACTAAAGCTTCGATACGCTTACGCTGTCTATCCTGTTGAACTCCTTGCGGTCTCTGTTGGCCCCAAGGACCTTGAGCAAATCCGGTTGCAGTTAAACCCAAACAAAGAACCATAACCAAAATACCTGCTACTACTCTTTTCATGGTAAACACCTCCCTTGTATACTCTTTTTTACGGTTGATAAACCTTGCTTTTTCTCTTTTCACCCTGATCACCTCCTCCACACAGTTAGACGCCCAAATAACCCGAAAAGTCTACACAATATATAAATATATAACAAATAAGGGGATTTTTGGTATAATATTAGCGTGGAGACCGCAAAAAAACTCATAGCCACCCTTAAAAAAGATAAGCTATCCTTGGCTTTAGCGGAATCAGTCAGTGCTGGCTACGCCTCCTTTTGTCTAACTAAAGTTCCCGGCTCCTCTAAGGTCTTTAAAGGGGGCTTAGTTGTTTACTCCCTGGATACAAAAAATATCTTATTTAAGATACCTCAATCTACCCTTA
>CAZFML010000025.1:0-13149 GCA_964519975.1 uncultured Planctomycetia bacterium | reverse complement strand
AATCAGGAAAAAAGCCGCATGATCATCAGCCTTGAAGACCCTATCGAACACCTCTATGAGTCTAAAAAAAGCGTAATCATCCAAAGAGAGATTGGTACTGACTCTCATTCATTCGTCGACGCCTTAAAGCACACTTTAAGGCAGGACGTAGACGTTATCGTAGTCGGAGAGATGCGAGATTTAGAAACCATCTCTATAGCTCTAACTGCTGCTGAAACTGGACACCTGGTATTAGCTACCCTGCATACTAAAGACACGATCTCAGCAATAAATAGAATTCTCGATGCCTTCCCTTCCGGCCAGCAGCCGTTGATCAGAACACAACTCGCAGAAACCTTAAAAGGTGTGGTCTCCCAGATACTAATTCCCACCAAAGACGGAAAAGGACGAGCAATAGCTACCGAAATCCTGATAAATACGCGGGCGGTAGCTAATAATATACGGCAGGGCCGTTCGGAAGAGACTCGCTCGATCATCCAAACCGGAGGACAATTAGGAATGCATACCATGGATGCTTCGGTTCAGCTTTTATGTAAAGAAGGTAAAATTACTTTGGAAGATGCCAAAGTTTTTATAAAAGACGAAAAAAGTGTTGGCGGCATAGGCGGCGGCACACCCCCTCCACAACCACCCAACCCCGGGATACGATAAAAAAATCCTAAGTAAAATTCTGCACGTAAGACTAAACTCACCAAGGACAACTCATCGCCTAAACAACTGCTCCTCTAATAGCGGTATGGTCTCAGGATTGAGTAAAAAGAAGGCTATGCGCCTATCAAGATCTAATTTGCGCTTTCCAAGCATATCCTTAATCTCATCAGCCTTTTGGTATTTAGCAGCAAAAAACTCCACATCACTCAAGCGCCTTGTTTCTTCAATTACCTCAACGATCTTATCCTCCACTTCATTTAACTTCTCTTCTTTAAGTTTAGGCAGCTTTAGAGAAATTTTCTCGATAAGCCTTCCGACTATTGCATCCTTTTGTCGCTGATATTGATATTCAGGTATAGCTTTTACCTTTTCTAAAAACTTAACTAACACTTCTGAACCTTGAGCTTGTCCAACTCTTCCCTTGCCCTTATGGGGTACCAGGCAAGGCTTAAAATTCTCAACTACATGTCTTTGCTTATCAGTTAAGACGGCTTTAACCAGTTTTGTGCTTTTAGCTAAGCTGTCAAAATATTCTCTACGTAACTTACTGATGGTCAGATTACCCTTATGGATATCTCTTTCTAAATGCTTGCTAACCTCCGGCACTTCCTTTTTTACTTCTTCTTTTAGAGCTAATAAATCGTTCTTCTGCCGGCTGGAACTCTCCTCTATCTTTTCCTCTATTTCCTGTTTTAGAGTTTTAAGTTTTTTTGCCTCCTCCAAAATAAGCCTAACCTGTGGCTCTTCAAGAGATAGACCGCTTATAAGATTATAGATAATAATCTGAGAGCGTAACTGCTGATCCGGATCTTTAAGCTCTAAAGCAAAAGATACAGAAACCGAAGCTAAAAAACACAAACCAGCAAATATGGCAACTATCTTCTTCATCTTAAGCCTCCATAAGATTAGACGAAATAAACTTGCAATTGGACTACACTAAAATAGGTAGGTATTTAAGGGGTTTTCCTTCTTTTGGCTCTAAAAAACTCCTGCAAAAGCTGAGCAGATTCTTTCTCCAGGACTTTGCCTTTTACCTTGATTTTATGGTTAAGCCGCAAGGTATTTATATTCAGTTTGGAGCCAAAAGCGCCGGTTTTAGGATCAGCAGCGCCAAAAACAACCTTATTCAGACGGCTCAAAACCAAAGCTCCGGCGCACATTGAGCAGGGCTCGATAGTAACGTATAAAGAACATCTTTTAAGCCATTTGGATTTTAAAAAACTTGCTGCCTGAGTGATGACAATCATCTCGGCATGAGCGGTAGGATCTTTGAGTTTTTCGACCTGGTTATAACTTCTGGCTATAATCCTGTTGTTATAGACAACCACAGCTCCCACAGGTACTTCATCCTCAGCGAATGCATATCTGGCCTGCTTAAGAGCTTCGAGCATATATACTTCATCTTTTTTTGGCATCTAAATCTTTAACAATTTTCAAAAATAACTTTACTATTGTAGGATCAAACTGCTTACCGGATTCAGACTGAATAATTTCTAAAGCCTTTTTATGAGAATAGGCTTTACGGTAAGGCCGGTCAGAAATTAAAGCCTGATAGACATCAGCCACCGCAACAATTCGGGCATTCAATGGTATCTCATCGCCCTTTAGACCTAAGGGGTAACCTTTGCCGTCGTAGCGTTCATGATGATAAAGTATAGCTGGTATTGCCCCGCGCAAACCATGAATTTCACGTAAAATCTCGGCAGCAATAGCCGGATGGGTATTAATAGCTTCTCGTTCTTTTGGGCTTAAGGTTCCTTTTTTGGCTAAAATGCTTTCGTCAACACCAATCTTTCCTAAATCATGCAAAACCGCAGCGTGTTTAACATTTTCTACTTCTTTACTTGAAAGGCCAAGGCCCTTAGCAATTTCCTCAGCTAAATCTGCCGTATATTCTACATGCTCTCCGGTATAGGAATCTTTGGCCTCAATTGTTCGGGCAAAACCGTAAATAGTCTCAAGGAGATCTCGACTCATCAAACTGTCCATCCGGTCAACCTTGTACTGCAGTTCTGCAGGACTCAGCTTTTTCTGTTTCTGATGAATCCTCTTAAAGCGGGCTTGAGAATATAAAACAATACTATTTCCTCCTTTACGTTTAGCCGAGGCCAAACAACGGTTTAAAGCACTTACAATATCACGAAAATTAAAAATATTATCTTCGGGAGAAGCAACCACACCAAGGCTAGCTCTAATATGTATGGTAACTTTCTCGTATTTAAACTTATGAAAACTCATTTGATCAGCTATCCTTTTAGCAACGTTATAGCTGTATTTAGTTGCTAAATGGGGCATGATAAGAAAGAACTCATCTTCTTTCCAGCGCACCAAAACATCCTCTTTTCGCAAGGCTTTCTTTAAGATGGCTACCAGTTCTTTAATAACCGAATTTGCTACCTTAAGGCCGTAAACCTCATTTATCCGGGTAAAGTCATCTATGTCAATAGCGATGAAAGAAACGCTGTAGCGATGGCGGCGGGAACGATTAATCTCCTGAGGTATCCGACTGGAAAGATAACGCCAGTTATAACAACCAGTTGCCGGATCAACCAGGGTTATGCTTTCGATCTTGGCGTCTTTGCTGGCAATCTTTTTTTCTAAACCGCCTATTCTCTCTTTGAGCTTAACTAGTTTTTGGGCATTCTTGAGCTTAAAGGAAACTTTATTCTTCGAATCTTGATCGGTAAAGTAGTCAAAAAAACCAAACTGCTTTACCAGTTTTAAATTACTATCAGCTTCTTTGCTGAAATGGGCAAAACAAACTTTATCCTGAAGGCGGGAATTATCCAATCTCTTTCGTTTTTTTAGAAACTTCGCATCGAAGACTACTACTGGAAGCTCACTTTTATAGACATCATTAAGTTTGCGGGTAGTTTTATAAGGAAAGGTTAGCGATTTTATCTTCTTTGAGGAAATATCCCGGCAGTAAAGAATGTTTTTCATGAATTATTTCTGGTTTTAGCTGCTGATACCTACTAAGTATTGATTTTAGCACAGCTTATTTTACTTTACAAGCAAAATGCCAGAAACTATAAGAATAGTCCCTACAACTTTCTGCCAGCTAAAATCCTCTTTGAGAATAAGGAAACTTAAAATAGCGGTCACCAAAGGATAGGTAGCGGTCAAAGGGACTATTTTTGAAGAAGGGCTTATCTGAAGAACTTTAAAATAAGTCAACATTCCTAGAAGTCCGGCCAGCAAACCACTAACCGAAAATAACAGCCAGGTTTTTGGTGCTACTTTAGACAAAGAACTCATCCGGCCGCTTAAGGAAAAACTAACCAGCACGGCAAAAAACACGGCCACACTTCTTATGAACAGGGCCGTAAAAACATCGGTGTTTTTTAGACCGGACTTCTCAATGATCGGAGTTGTCCCCCAAAAGATAACAGTTAAAACCAAGAAAAACCAAATCTGCCACATATTATTTCCTAATACTGCCGTTATTTTTTAAAATATTTACAATCTTCTATCTGTCGTTGACCGTTGCGATCAAACTTCAGAAATAACTCATACTTCTCTAGTTTTGTGTGAACGGTCCTTTCTACTACCCCCTGGCAAACAATCTTTTCTCCAGCTTTCGGTTCACCCGGCAAATAGATATTGATTTTACTGCCCACCGGCAAGAATTGATTAACCCGGCACATCAAGCCAAAGAAACTAACATTAAGACCTTCGGCTAGAATAGTCATATTATCTTTTACCAATTTGATAAGCTGGTTTAAATCGAACCGGCGATAACGCCTCTGTTCAAGAAAAATACGGTTATCTTTATATTCATCAGCGTGAATTTCCTTCCACTGCTGACCATACCTCTCAATCCAATCTAAAGCCGCAGTAGCAAATCCAACTTCTTGGCCTAACTTCTGGCTTTCGATCCATTTGTGCTTTCTGATTTCCTCTAAAGCCCGGGGATCTCTAAAATAGGGGTAGGTATCGCGCATAACACCTCCTTTTTTAAAAATTAATTTGCCGGTTTTTCCAACCGGAATTTATTTTAGCAAATTTAATTTAACTTAGCAAACTTTTTTAGTAGAAAATTATTTTTTTCTGACAAAGAGAAGCGGAAAAACAATATCACTGATACAACAGGGAAGCCAAACCGCAAGAAACAGAAATCCAGCTATGGCTAGGTAGGTAGCAAAGCTCGCACTTCTTCCCATTGCCATCATGATATGAAAAATAGAAGCCCAGGTACTGATCAAAACATGGGCTGAATGAGGAAACTTTGTCGAAGGATTAAAATAGGCAATAATAATACCTACTACTGCCACTGCTGATATTAGCCACCATTTTTCGATAAAGCCGAGATGCATGTGCCGATGCGGCATATTTAATAATACCTCGCCCAAATAGGGCATCACTGAATCGCTTAAACTAGCAATCCCGACAGCACCCAGATAGCCAACCGCAAAAAGAAGCGGTAAATTGCAAGGAGACTTACCCTTGGGACAAGTATGCAGCCTATACATTGAAGCAGTAGCTAAAGCGCTTAACAGCACATGCAGGGGGTGAAAAACATAAAACAACTCATGGGATAAGCCTTCCGGCATATTGCGAAATAAAAACATAAAAACAATACCGCCGAAAGCCCCAAAAAAAGTAAACGGTGCATGGTGTCTTAACTCTTCAACAATACGGGAAAACATCGCTTCTTACCTCAAAAGTTCCTTCTGTCTAATCTAGCCAGATAAAACGATAATATCAAGGCTTATTCTGCAAAATGCTAACTATACGCTCAGCCATATTTATATGCCGAGCCTCATCGGATTCTATAGTCTGCAATGTGTCGATTAAAGACTTATCGCTCAGCATGTTCTTATAGATTGAATAAGACTCCTTCATCTGCTTTTCAATCCAAAGAACTCTCTTAAATAATTCCAGTAACTCCTTGTTAGAACTCATCTCTACCGTCCTTTTTTAGGTCTTCTATCAATCTTTCAACTGTCTTTTCATGTCTTGCGGTATCTTCCAACAAACCAGACAGCAAACTCGTTATTTCTTTTTTTTCATCCTGGTTTAAACCTTGTTCGCTATCTATCCGGTTTAATAAATCCCCCCCATATTGAGCCATGAATTCACCTTCATTAATTAATGATTTCTGCAACATACCTAAAAGATTTTCCTTAGTGATCATATCTTTTCCTCCTTATTTAATACTGGCGGAGAGGCAGGGATTCCACCACCCAACTCTCCGAACCCCTTCATTTTACAATACCTTTTGAAATTTTCAACCATTTTCACCACACAGCTCACCACATAAAATCAATGCTATATCTTCGTTAATGCCAAAACTTGATCCTTACCACTATCCGTAGAATGATCGTAATACTCCATATATGTTTGCATATCTTTTAGGCCGCTAATAGCGCTAACATCGGAAAACGGCTCTCTATTTTTGCCAGCTACAGTAAGAAAGCGATGCCTAAAATAATGGGGTGTAAGTGAAACACCCAACAGCTGTTTGCTAACTCGTTTAAGATATTTTCTGAAAGTCTTTTGATTCATCTTTTTCGCCCACTGACTGCAGAATAGATACTTGCTTTTCTTCTGTTTACTATTTCTAATTGCAGCTTTGACAAGCTTATCCAAATCGCTGTCAAACCGCTCAAGGGGAGCAGCTTCATCTTTCTTGGTAGTTTCAGCCCTTATGTTTATCTTTCTTATTCTAACCCCTTTCCACTTTACATCTCCTCGCTCAATCAAAGTAGTCTCCTCTATCCTTCGGCCAACACGCTGGATAAATTTAAGTATTAAATAATTATGAAAGCTGTCTGCCTTCACAAAATCCAGCAGTTGCCTAATCTGAGTATCACTAAGATCGGGGTAATCTCTTTTTCTTTTTTTGGGTTTTTTTAACTTCCTGGCTGCCTCTTTAGCAAACCCACCCGGTAAAAAACCCTTGCGCTCCAAGGAATTTAAAATACTCCGGACTATAATCAGCTCAGCTCTCCAGCCAGAAACTCTCCCAAGATCAGAACAATAATATCCTTGATATTGCTCAAAATAGATACTAGTTAGTTGTCGTGGTGTCTGAACACTGGGATAATAAGTTTTGTGAAAAGTTAATTCGGGATCATCGTCAAGAAATAGCCTGGTGAAGGTTTTACTATATCTTAAATATGTTTTTCTGGGGCCGTTAAGATAATCCTTTAAAATTGCTGCCTTCACAATACTAAAAGGCGTGTCGGGTAGCTTTCGTTCTTCGGCGGGAAGATTGATTTCATTTTCGTCATCCTTCCTATCTTTAAGCTTAATTTCGTAAGCTTCTTTCTTGCTGCGAGCATAAACCCGATACTGCTTTCTTTTGCCATTGGGCAGCTTGTAATTAAGCTCATACTTATCTTTGCCTACCTTGCGCACCCCAGGATAGAGTCCTAATTTTCTTTTAGCCATCTTAATCGTAGCTGCGCTTCCTATGCCAAGCGGTAAACTCTGGATCTTCAGAATAAAGCCGTTTCCCATTCCTTTTTAGAGGGCAACCAGTTTTTTCTCGCCAACTTTTTCGTTGAATCGTATTTTTACTGATTCTCAAAATAGTGGCTATATCCTCTACTGTTAAAAGCTTAATCATTTTTAAACCTCCTTATCTACCATCAAGCCTAAACTTGGGAATAGCCGATTAACATCGGTATTCAATGCTCTGGAAATCCGTAGAGCAATCCCTGGGTTAGGCTGAGCCCGGCCGGTTTCATACCGGGTAATATCGTGTTCCTTTACCCCAACTGCCTCAGCTAAAGCCAGCTGAGTTAACCCAGCCCCCATACGGGCTAATCGCATCTTCTGATTTCTCATCCTATGCCTCCTTGTTTAAAAGTTTAATCTTACAAAACCGCTTAAAAAAAGGGCGGATTTCCTTGCCCTTCTTTCTATTCTTGCCTAGACAAGTCAATTATAACATACTCCCATATTCTGTCAAGGGGGTATCTGCAATATATAGTAACTCTGGGATAGGTAGTTATTGACTGCCCAGGAAAGTATGATATTATTAAAGATATGAGAAAAACAAGGGTTCCAAAGACAGTAAAATCACTAGGCGATTTAATCAGAAAAGCAAGAGATAAGGCCGGACTAACCCTCCTGGAGCTTACTAAAAAGATCAAGACAGGGCGGGGAAAACTAAACGAAAGCTATCTATCACGCATTGAATCGGGCGCTAAAATCCCATCGCTGGACTTATTAGAAAAAATAGCGAATGAACTTAAACTTGATGGTGATGAAGTTTTAAAGTTTTACGATTTCGCAGTGTTGAAAGAAACTTACGCTAAATCGGGAGCGACAGTTAGCTTAGATGATACTGGCAATGTAGTCATTTCCCGGAAAAAACCCTCCAAGAAGCAATAGCTCCTCTCCCCCATTCAAGGCAAAAGCACCCACCTTACAACTGCCAACCAAAGTGCCAACTATAGGGCTGTTTCTGGTGTGTGAAGTAAATTCTGGAAAACTTTCCTTGGAGATGATAGAATAAAAAAAAGGAGAAGTAATGACTAAAGATGATAAAGATAAGAGCGTCAATCCAGAGATATACGATGCTGATTATTACTTAGCTGAAGGCTATAGGGGCGATGAAGCTATTTTTCTAAAAAGTCTTGATAAACACGAATACTTATATGATCACCCCATAGAGCTAGCACAGCTAAAGCCTGGTGAAAAAGTTCTTGATGTTGGTTGTGGCATAGGCAAATTAGCATATAAGGCGCTAAAGAAGCAATGCATTGTGGTTGGGGTTGATTACAGTAAGGATGCTATCGCCATAGCCAACAAGATTAAACAAAGGATAGCTCTCAAGGAACAGGAAAGGATTTACTTTGTAAGAGATGATGTTTTAAATATATCCGAAGGCGAAAAGTTTGATGCCATTTTTATGACTGACATTGTGGAACATTTATACGATTGGCAGCTGGAAAAACTTTTTACAAAATTGAAGAGAATGCTAAATTATGAGAGAGGGAGGATTATTATTCATACTGCCCCAAACAGGATAAATATCAACTTTTTGTATCCACTGAAGCGTTTTCTTGATTTCCCTTCCACCTTGAGGAAAAAGAAAGGATTTTTTTATAAAAGGAGTAAGTATTTTTATGATCCCGCTATGCATATAAACGAACAAACGCTTTGGAGTCTAAAGAAGCACTTAAGAATGTTTGAGTCTAAAGTTTGGTGTGAAGATTTTTCAAAGAACTTTATTTCAATAATAACTAAAAGGATCTTTGGTAATCACATTTGGGCTGTTGCTAGGTAATCAAAACCTTGGGGAGATAAAAAGAATATGAAAAAAATCATTGAATGGATTATCAACAATAAAGAATGGGTGTTTAGCGGAGCCGGTGTTGCAATTGTGTCTTTTATCCTATTAAAAAACAAAAAGCAAAAACAGTCTCAAACACAGACTATACAAGGAAGTGGAAGCCAACATCAATCTCAAAAACAGGAGGGATAATAAATGCTGGATCGTAAACAGAAGCAATCTCAAACTCAAAACATAATAATTGAAAGCCACGGCATTATCAATGAAGTCCACTGCCCCTACTACACTGACGAAAGATCGGAACATTTTAAACAAACAAGAAATCTTAGCGAAGGTGCCGAAGCAGTGAAAAATAAAGAATTGTATTACAAATCGCAGCTTGTTTCTCGGACAATCTATGAGGGAAAAACAGTAAAGATCAGCTGTCATCTTTTCGGAAAGAATGGCAATAAATGCAAAAGCCCTTTAAATGAAAGTAAAATTTGTCATTTAATATAACTTATAATAACTCAACCCACCTACCCCCACCCCCTAGCTGACACATAAAACCCCTGTTTCTGGTGCGTGAAGCAAGTTTTGGAAAAGGTTAGTGAGAGTGGTATAATGCAAATATATATTTAGCTAAAGTAACTTACCAATTGGTGAAAAAATATGTATGTTTTTCTAAGAACTAAAAAAATAAAGTGGTGGTATAACCGCAAAAAAATGGTTTTAAATAATAAAGAATACTTGTTATTTTGTCACTACCACTGCGGTTGGCCGCCATACCGTATGACTGAACGATCTGTTGAGCTTCCTGTCGCCGACGAATGGTTGTCTAAACACAAGGATGTTTACGAAGTAGGTGCTGTTACTCCTTACTTTTGGCCTGGCCGCATTAAAAACATCGTTGATCCTTACGACAAGCATGCAGCAGTTAATATAAAAAGTTCTCTTTTTGATATTTGTTTCAAAAATCTGAATGTTCTATCAATTTCAACCATTGAACATGTTGGCAATGGTGAGTATGGTTTGCCCAAGGAACCAAAATTAGCACAAAAGGCATTAGAGAAAATACTCAGCGAGGCAAGAAATGTTTTAATTACGATACCCGTTGGTTACAATACAGAGCTTGATAATTATATATTTAATCGGAAAAAAGATAATGTTCACATTTCATATCTTGCCAGAGGTAAAGGTATTAAGGATAATGATTGGAAGCAAATTAGCTTTCCTCGTGAATTTCAGCTAATTTATGGCCGCCATACGGCAAATACAGTAATCTTTATTGAAAAATAGAACTTGTTAAAACACCTTAAGGCTTCTTAGTAGCTACAAGATTAATACTTACGGCCAGTTTTTCACCTGGAAAAATTTCGTTCTTAATTTCATTCTCATACTGTTCTTCGTTCATCTGAACCTCCTTGTTTTCGCTTGCCTAAATAACCAATCTATGATAATTTTGGACTATGAAAGAAGAAATAGAAAAACTTCGGAAAGAACTTGCAAGCCTCACGCCAGAAGAACAAATGGATAAAATAATAGACGGAACTGCAGGCCTTGCAGATGCACACAATACCCAAAGAGCTGTCCAAGAACTTTTTGGAATGAAAGTTCTAATAAAGGCCATAAAGGACTTTAACGAAAAAAGTAGCTTCTTGGCTAAGATTATGATTGGAGTTGCCCTATTGCAAATAATCATAGCCATATCTCCACACATCCCTAAAATAATCGCTTTCTTTCAATCCCTATCTTGTAAATAAAGGAACCCTTTTAGTTTCCCAAATCATTCTTAAAGTCCTTACCTGGCTTACCCTGTGAAGTGTGATTTTCGGTAGGGGGGTTTTTTACTTCCCTCCAACGGTTAACATAGCCACTTCTGACTCTTCGTTTCTTATCCTTAGAACCTTTAGGCCGCCCCCTAGGCTTCCCGGCATCTTTAAGTCTTTTCATTGCGGCTTTAGTTCGTTCTCTGATTCTTCTTCTTTCTTCTTTCGCTACCCAAGCTATTATAGAAATAAGAACTTGTCCTATCCCTTCGTCTCGGGTGTCTGCCCAAGATTCCTGTAGGCTTTTTACGGCCACATTATTCCGTTTAAGCCTTTCTAAGTAACCAAGTGTGTTGGATATGCCTTCACGAGAAAACCTATCTAAACTCCAAATTAGAAGCAAATCAAAACGATGTTTATCAGCGTCTCTTAACATCCGATTAAAGTTATGTCTATTGTTGCTCCCTCCCGAAGCGTAATCAATGTATTCTTCTACAATCCCACCGTTTACTGCCTTAGCGTAAGCCCTAAGCTGTTCAAATTGATTTTCGGGATGCTGATCATTTGTGCTTACCCGAGAATAGATTGCTACTTTCATAAAACCCTCCCTTTATTTATTTTTCAACCTTCTCTCCTATGTCGTATTCAATCTCTTTGCCGTCAATAATCACTCGGCCCATCTCTACATATGTCTTGGTATCGTTAATCTCTTGCCTATCCGTCATACCGTGGTTTGACGCTAAGATTAATTTGCAAATGGTAGGATTATAATCACCCGACAGCCCGCAATTTATCAGCCTCTGCTTTTGTTCTGCGATTAACTTCTCCAAAGAGTCCAAAAATTCAGCATACTCGGCCTTCCAATTGTAAATGCTACTCTTGGAAACCCCTAAAAATAAAGCAAATCCTTCAATTGTTGGTAAATTAACTCTTAATTTTTTCTTATTGTCCCTAATCTCAAGAATATCTTGATTTTCCTTAAGGTATTGATCAACCTTTTCAACATATTCTGGCCTATACTCATTTGGCCTTCCAACTTTGTTTTTCTCTTGTTCAATCATCTTAGGCCTCCTTTTTTTCACATTTGATACATCTAGCACCATATGTGCCAATTAAATAACAAAATCTGTCGTTGAGCCGATTATTTCTTGCAAAAAGAAGCCCTTCTGGCTTCCTATCCCCTTCCTGTTTGGATTCTTGCCAAATCTGTAGTGATGTAACGGACAACCCTCGTGAACGCATAGCCTTACTTCTTTTGGTTGCCAACACGAACAATCAAGACATTTAGCTCTAATTGCTTTTAACGGGGAAATTCGCTTGCTTTGCATAACTCTTCCTCCAATGGTTCTATATATATAAATATGGTTATGTTTGTTTAGCTTTAGCTTTACTCTTTATCCCTTCCTAGCATTATCTATAGTATTATCTTTTATTGATATTAAAGCCGAGCCTCTAAATGCTAGTCTAGGCCACCGTTGTGAGAGTAAACAGCACAGAGCGGTGGAAATGTAAATAGAGGCTCGGCAATAATTATCCAACTTTTTTAACATCATACTTAGTTTGATTTTTTTGGCCAATTCGTCTAATCCAAAGTAAATCTCCTTTAGAAAACTTAGACATTTGTTTAGCAAGTTCTCGTGATGTTCTATCCCATAACATTTCTTTCCCGTTAATTTCAAAGTGGTATCTGATCGCATCCACTCTACTTCCGTTAAAATTAGTAACGACTCGCTCCGTGGACAAAAACTTAACCGTGGCCTCTTCGCCATCCGGTAAGTTAAAAAACTGGGATTTTGACAATACGAAACTATTGAGAATATCTTCAATATCGCTCATTCTTCATCCTCCTTATTCACCACATTTCCACCACATAAAAAGTAGAAATATAGCCTTTGGCTGAGTTGTCACAACTGATGACAACTGACTATAACTGTCAATGTAAGTATTGATTCTATTAGGTTTTAGTGAAGTGTGGGAATTTTGGTAGAAAAGATAAAGAGTGTAGAAAATGTAAAACGGTGCGTATTAAACAAAGTTCGAACTTATTTTCAGGACCGCTAACTTAATCATCTTTATATCTCACATATAGGGCTCTGTCAAGCGACATCCAATAGTCTGTGCCGCCATTGACATCATTGATGTCAATGGCTTGGTGGTAGGTGTAAGCATTTGGCGCCCTTGGCAATTGGTTTATTAAACCAACTGCCAAGGGCTTCGAGGTAGTTTGTTATGGTTGTACCGGCTCTCTCACCGCCTTTTTGGCTTTTAGCCACTAAAGAGATTCCCGAAGCCAAAAAGACGGTTCCGGTCTCGCTTACACATCTTAGAGTATTTAAAAAATTATTTTCTCGTCATGAGCTCGGCCGTCTTGCCGCCTTCTGCCAGTTAAATCCCTCAAGAGGCGGCAAGAGCCTTTGCTTTTAGAGGTGGTTCTCACGTTATCCCCAAAAGCAAAAAAATAAAAAAAGAGAGCGGAAAAAATAAAAAAAGGCGGGCTTTGAG
>CAZFML010000024.1:0-13426 GCA_964519975.1 uncultured Planctomycetia bacterium | reverse complement strand
TTTCTACCTGAAAAGCTACCCGCTTAACCGGGGTAAACACCGAATCAATTGGAATAACCCCCAGAGCCATTCCTTCGCGCTTATTAATCTCTGCCGAGACAAAGCCGCGACCCCTACCAACCTCCATCTCTATATCAAGTTTAGATTTTTTAGAAGTAAGTGTGGCGATATGCAAATTAGGATTAATAACCTCAATAGTTTCGTTGGCCAGAACATCTTTTGCTGTTACTTTTTTCTCGCCTTCAGCTTTTATATAAATTTTCTTAGGCGCGCGCGAGTAGGAACGTAAAACTAAATTTTTGAGGTTAAGGATAATTTCTGGTACATCTTCAAAAACTCCTTCAACGGCTGAAAATTCATGAGAAACCCCTTCGATTCGTACTGAAGTTACTGCCGTACCTTCTATTGATGAAAGAAGGACTCTGCGTAAAACATTACCCAGAGTTACGCCATAACCGCGCTCTAGGGGTTCAGCGATCATCTTGCCGTAATCTGGACTGTAACTATCTTGGTCTACCGTTACACGCTTCGGAAACTGAAAATCCCGCCAGGCTATCCCCATCTTTTACCCTCCTCAATTTTTTATTGCTTAACTCAGGAAAATTGATCTCGATCCCGCCGAAGGCGGGAGAGAGATCTTATTTAGAATACAATTCCACAATCAACTGTTCGTCGACCGGAATAACTAAATCTTCCTTTTCCGGAAAACGAACTATTTTTATAGAAAAATTGTCCTTAGCGACCTCAATCCATGGAGGAATGCTCCGATCTTTGGAGTTGAGATCATAATTTTCCTTTAAAACCTGTTTAAAACTATCTTTTCCTTTGATTTCAACTTTCTCACCCTCTCCTACCAAATAGGAAGGTATATTGACACGCTTTCCGTTGATAAATACAAAACCATGCCTTACTATTTGACGAGCCTGATTACGCGAAAAGGCATAAAGCGATCGATAAATAACATTGTCGATGCGTCTCTCGAGAAGCTGGATTAGGACTTTACCGGTAGCACCCCGGGATTTACTGGCGACGTAGAAAAAGCGCCTAAACTGGCGTTCGAGCATACCGTACATCTGTTTTACCTTTTGCTTCTCGCGCAGCTGCAAAGCATAATAGCTCGGTTTTGAGCGACGCCGAGCGGGTTTAGCTCCCGGTGGAGTCGGTCGCTTCGCAAAAGAACACTTCTCGGTAATGCAGCGATTCCCCTTTAAAAATAATTTCATATCAGCCCTTCGGCATAATTTGCATTTCGCTTCTAAATATCTTCCCATGAACTCCTCGCTTTATTAAACTCTTCGTTTTTTCTTAGCTCTACATCCATTATGCGGTATCGGCGTAATATCCTTTATTCGCTTTACGCTTAAACCGGCTGCCTGAAGAGAACGTATTGCTGATTCCCGACCCGGACCAGGGCCTTTTACTAAAACCTCTAATTCCCGCAAACCCATATCTTTTACCTCACGAGCAACATGCATCGAAGCAACCTGAGCCGCATAGGGCGTAGATTTTTTCGCTCCCTTAAAGCCAACTTTCCCGGCCGAACACCAGGCTAACACATTACCCTTCATGTCAGTAATCGAAACTATCGTGTTATTAAAGCTAGCGGTGATATGCGCTACCCCGATACTAGATATTAACTCCTGCCTTTTTTTCTTTTCCTTACGTCGTTTTTTTGCCATTAATACTCCTACTATTTTTTAATTCCGCCCACTCGCGATCGAGGACCTTTGCGAGTCCGGGCATTACACCTGGTACGTTGCCCGCGTACCGGTAAACCTTTTTTGTGGCGCGAGCCTCGATAAGAACCGATATCAACTAAACGGCGTATGTTTTGTGAGATTTCTCGACGCAGCTCACCTTCAATTCGATAATTCGTCTGAACAAAAGATGCAATCTGAGAAACCTCCTCATCAGACAAATCTTGAGCTTTTCTCTCGGGATCTATGTTTATTTTTTTTAGGATCTCCAAAGCTCTTACCTGGCCAATACCGTAGACATAAGATAAAGCAATCCTGATTTTTTTATTCTTGGGAATATCAACTCCGAAAATTCTTGGCATAAATCCTCCTCTATCCTTGCCGTTGTTTATGTTTTGGATTCTTGCAAATTATCCGTATTTTTCGCTTCCGGGTTATTATTTTACATTTATCGCAAATTCTTTTTACCGATGATCTTACTTTCATAATTTTAATCCTATTTCTGGCGATAAGTTATTCTACCACGCGATAAGTCATACGGAGAAAGCTCTAGCTTGACTCGATCGCCAGGAAGAATTCTAATAAAATGCATTCGCATCTTCCCCGAAACATGCGCAAGAGCAATGTGGCCGTTGTCAAGCTTAACCCTAAACATAGCGTTAGGTAAAGTCTCAACTATCTCTCCTTCAACTTCGATTAAATCTTCTTTTGCCATACTTTTATTATTAACCGGTAATTATCCAGGGTCCTTTTTTGGTTATTGCTACCGTGTGCTCAAAATGAGCCGATAAAGACTTATCCTTTGTTCTAGCTGTCCAACCGTCATCTAAAATATCGACTTCGAACGAGCCGGCTGAAACCATTGGCTCAACGGCAACAGCAAAACCCTCCAATAACTCTGGCCCTTGTTTTTTTTCGCCGAAGTTAGGCACTTCCGGCGCAAGATGCAAAGACCTGCCGATTCCGTGGCCGACAAAGCGGCGAATAACCGAAAACCCGTGCTTCTCAACCTCACCCTGTATTGCCGAACTTACATCTCCAACATAGCCATTTGCTTTTATCGCCGCTATTCCGGCATAGAGCGACTTTTGAGAAACTCTTACCAGTTTCTTAGCTAAGGCTGAGGTTCGGCCAACCAAATAAGTATAGGCAGAATCGACAAACAGGCCTTTATACTTTATACCCAAATCTACACTAACCAAATCACCGCTTTTGATTTCCCGGCTTGAAGGGATACCATGAATAATCTCTTCGTTAATTGAAACACACAACGAAGCTGGATACCCCATAAGGCCCCGAAACGCCGGTTCCATACCCGGATATTTTGTCAGCTCTTTCTCAAAGAACTGTTCGATATCCTTACTGGTAATACCTGGCTTAATCAGCGACTTAAGACGCTTAAGAATCTTGGCGGCTACTTTACCGGCCTTTCGCATCAGAATAAGACTCTCAGCAGTTAAAGGCTCGCTCATCTAAGTTCGGCTTTTATCTTTTCAAAGACCAGATCCTTGTCGCCATTAGCGTCAACTTTAAACAACTTATTTTGACGCTCATAGAAATCGATTAACTGCGAACTTTCTTTTAAAAATACTTCCCAACGCCTCAGGATAACTTCCGGCGTATCGTCTTTGCGCTGGATTAGCTGACTGCCGCAAGAGTCACAAATACCTTCTTTTTTAGGCGGCATATTCCTTAAGTGGTAATTTGCCCCGCAAGATTTGCAAACTATCCTTTTTGTAAGTCGCTCAACAATGGTTTGTTGATTCGCCTCTAAGTAAACAAAAAGATCTATACTTAAACCTTGTTTTTTTAAAATTTGATCTAACTCTTCAGCCTGGGCTAGATTACGCGGATATCCGTCGAGAATGAAGCCCTCAGCGCCAATATGATTTTCAATAACTTCAGCCACTAACTCATCGGGAACCAACAATCCCTTGGCCATATATTCTTTAACTCTTTTACCAACATCACTATCTTGCTTAACTTCCTGGCGTAAGATATCACCGAGTGATATTCTTCTTATGTTAAGGCGCTCGCTTAAAACAACCGCTTGAGTGCCCTTTCCTGATCCCGGGGCGCCAAATAGAATTATGTTCATTTTCTCCCCTTTAAACTTCCGCCCTTAATAAAACCATCATAGTGACGGATAAGTAGTTGTCCTTCAATCTGCTTCATCGTATCAAGCACAACTCCGACCATAATTAAAAGAGTAGTCCCGCCAAAAAGTGAAGCTAAACCATAAGAAGGAACTCTGAAGATATACATAATAATATTAGGAAAAATTGCCACTAAGGCAATATATATCGCTCCGATAAAAACAATTCTCGTAGTTACAAAATCAATATAGCGAGCAGTCGGCATCCCGGGTCTTATGCCCGGAATAAATCCACCGTAACGCTTAAGGTTATTAGAGATTTCTAGAGGGTTAAAAACCATAGCCGTATAAAAATACATAAAGAACATAATAAGGCCTACAAAGATTAAGTTATACCAAAGACCTCTTTGTTGAAAAATGCTTTGCAGGATCGAAAAAAAACGTATTGACTTCGGTAAAAACATACTTATCGTTGCCGGAAAAGCCAATACACTGCTGGCAAAAATTATAGCGATAACTCCCGACATATCAACTTTTATCGGTAAATACTGGGTGGTGCCACCGTAAACCCGTCGACCAACAATTCGCTTTCCGTACTGGATAGGGATGCGACGTTGAGCCTGACTAAAAAGAACTACCGCGGCAATAGTTAAAAACCAAACCACAATTAGGGCTGCGATTACCGGTGTTGAAATCTGACGCTTAGCGATATCAAAAGGTGAGTAAAGAATCCAGAGCTGACGCAGCGATGATGGAATACGCGAAATAATACTAGCAGTAATAATTATCGATATGCCATTGCCGATACCGCGTTCTTGAATCTGCTCGCCCAACCACATAATAAAAACTGTTCCGGCAGTAAGAGTGATTATTGTAGTTAAAGTAAACATTATTCCCGGATTAGGGACAATTTGAATACCTTTAAAATTGTTGGGATTTGATAGCCAGAGCGATAAAAACAAGCCTTGAATTCCGCAAAGAACAAAAGTCAAATAACGGGTGTATTGATTTATTTTTTCATACCCGGCTTTACCTTCTTTAGCAAACCGCTCAAGAGCCGGAATAATGTTAACTAGAAGCTGCATGATAATCGAAGCTGAAATGTAAGGCATAATACCTAAAGCAAAAATACTTAAACGGGTAAGCGCTCCGCCGGTAAAAAGGTTAACCATACCGAGAATAGTTTGGCCTTGAGTTTTAGCAATTGTTTCAAAAAACTGACTTAAAGCTGCTGTATTTACTCCGGCTGTGGGAATAAAACATCCGGCCCGGTAGACGATCAATAAAGACAAAGTAATAAAAATCTTCTTACGCAGCTCCTCTATTTTGAATATATTAGTTATCGATTTAAACACTCAACGCTCCCCCCGCAAGCTTCAATTAGTTCTTTAGCTTTGGCTGAAAAGGCATCGGCTTTAAACTTAAGCTTGGTTTTAAACTCACCGCTTATATTGGCTAAAATTTTAACCGGTTGATCTTTGTCCTTAATTAAATTGAACTTTTCTAAGATTTCTGGCGTTAACTCATCCTTAGCGGTAATTTTTTTCGCAATGTCTTTTAAATTAACTAGCTGGTAGTTTCTTGACCTATGAGCTTTAAATCCCCGCTTGGGTAATGTCCGAATTAAGGGCAGGTTGCCCCCGCGAAAACCGGCATAAGGAAGCTTTTTGCCCTTACGCTGGCCAGCGCCTTTATGTCCCCGACCAGAAGTTTTACCACTGCCGCAACCGGTTCCCCGACCAACTCGCCGCCTCTTTTTAGATTTAACTTTTACTCTTATGTCTGACAACTTCATTAGCTAATTACCCTTTTAAATTCTTTAAACCTTCAAAAGTTGCTTTAACCACGTTTATCTGATTGGTTGAATTACCTAAATTTTTAGTCAAAATATCTTTTATTCCGGCACACTCGCAAATTGCCCGTACCGGCGAGGAAGCAATAACTCCGGTTCCTTCTGCCGCCGGCTTAAGAAGAATTTGCACTGCTCCAAACTGACCGATAATTCGGTGAGGAATGGTATTGCCTTTCTTTTTAATCGGCATAACCTCTTTTTTCGCCCGATTAATACCCTTACGTATAGCATCGGCTACTTCATTAGCTTTACCTAAGGCAAAACCAGCAGAGTTGGTTCCGTCACCAACAACCACCAAGGCCGCAAAGGCTAAATTTTTACCACCTTTAGTAACTTTAGTTGTCCGGTTGATAAACAGAACCTTTTCAATGAAAGCTTTTTCAGCTTCCTTTACTTGTGCCCCTTGCCTTTGAGCCGCTGGCTTCCTATTCCCCCCGAAAGCAGCGCCTGGTTTCTTGCCCCATTGCGGTTTGTCTTTTTTGTTCGAATCTTGGTTCAAAACTTTAAACCTCCTTCTCGAGCTCCTTGAGCTAAACTTTCTATCCGGCCATGATACTTATAGCCTCCGCGGTCAAAGGATATAGTTTTTATTCCTACCTTTATCGCCTTAGCAGCCAAGAGTTTACCTACCTCTTTCGCCGCTTCCCTATCGGTAGATTTGATACTTTTCTCCTTAAAGGCCTTACTCAAAGTCGACAAATCAGCAACTACCTTTTGTTCCTGATCGTTAAGCAGCTGAGTATAAATATGTCTTTTGCTGCGAAAAACTACCAGTCGCGGTCGTTGGGCAGTGCCTTTTATCTTTTTAACAATCCGTTTATGTCTGCGAAATCTTCCTATTTTCTTCATTTTATTGTTTTGCTAAGGCCTTCCCAAGTTTTTTCCTTACTTCCTCACCAGCATAACGAATGCCTTTACCTTTGTATGGTTCCGGAGGATAAATCCTACGTATCTCAGCGGTAAGCTCGCCTACTTTCTGTTTATCAATTCCTTCGATAATAATTTTGTTATTTCCCGAACAGGATACTTTTAGCCCTTCGGGAATCTTAATTTCTACCGGGTGTGAAAACCCTATATTCAAAACAAGATCTTTACCTTTCATCTGAGCCTTGTAACCAACACCAAGTAAGTCCAGCTCCTTGCGGTAGCCTTTAGTTACCCCCTCAATCATATTGCTGATTAGCATCCGGACTGTACCGTGTAGGCTCTTCAGCGGCTTTGAGTCGTTAGCCCGCTTTAGCCTTACTGAATCTTGAGCTACTTCAACCGTAATACCTTTAGGTATGCCTAAGGCTAATTTTTTATCAGCCGACTCAACTAGACAACGTCCGGATTCGACAACTACCTTAACGCCTTTTGGTACTGGTATAATACTTTTTCCTACTCGTGACATTATTGACTCCAGAACCTAAGCTACCAAACCATTCCAATAACTTCGCCGCCGAGACCCTTTTCTTTAGCTTCTTTATCCGACAGCATACCGCTAGAGGTTGAAATTATTGCTAACCCATAGCCGCCTAAAGCTTTAGGAACAGCTTCCCTTTTTACATACACCCGTCTTCCCGGCTTAGACACTTTCTTGATTTGGCTGATAATTCCCTTTTTATTTTGGTATTTAAGATAAATTTTAATTTTTCGAAAGCCTTCCAAATCGACTTCTTTGAAATTTTCCAAGTATCCTTCTTTTTTTAAAATGTCGCAGATTTTAATTAAAGACCCGGAATAAGGAACATAGGCTTCTTCCTTTCTGCCCCGGGAAGCATTTTTAATTATTGCAAATGCATCGCTTATTACATCGGTCCTGCTCATTGTTAACTCCGTTTTTAGCTCTACCAGCTGGCTTTCTTTACTCCCGGGATTAAACCTTGCCAGGCTAACTCCCGAAAGCAAATTCGGCAAAGCTCAAAGTCTCGTATATAACCGCGTGGTCTTCCACAACGGCGACAACGGTTATGCCTACGTGTTAAAAACTTTACCTTTTTACGTTGCCGCTTCCATTTTTCAATTTTTGATGTACTAGCCACTTTACCTCCTAAAGGGGAATCCAAAACCTCCGAGAAGATCTTTAGCTTCGGCGTCAGTTTTGGCACTTGTATGCAAAGTAATGTTCATACCTTGAGTTTTAGATATTTTATCGAGATTAATTTCCGGAAAAATATTTTGCTCAAGAATTCCAAAAGTGTAGTTACCTCTTCCGTCAAAAGAGTTTGCCGGAAATCCCCGGAAATCGCGAATCCGCGGGGCAGCCACAGTAATAAAACGGTCTAAGAATTCATACATCATCGCTTTCCTTAAAGTTACACAACAACCGATAGCCACATCCTGCTTTAGCTTAAAATTTGAAATCGGCTTACGCGAACGACAGATTTTAGGCTTCTGGCCAGTAATCGTTCCTAACTCCTCAGCACATTTCTCAATTATTTTTGCATCCTGAGTTGCTTGGCCTACGCCCATGTTCACGACAATTTTTATCAATTTCGGCACAGCCAAATTATTTTTATAGCCATACTTTTGACGCAGCTGGGAAATAATCTGCTCGCGATAAAGACTCAGGAAGCGCGGTAGCTGTTTTTCTGATCTAGCTTCGGTGTTCTTCTTCTCTAAATTACCTTCTGACATTTTTTACAAATCCTCACTTTACTCTTATCATTGGAAACTTTTACTGAAAAACGCACCCCTCTGTTGCAGCCTGAGCAAAACAGCAAAACATTAGAAGCGTTTATCGGTACTGAGATCTCGCGCATCCCCCCTTGCTCAGTCTCGGAACGCCGGCGGGTATGTTTTTTCATTATGTTTACACCCTCAACTACCAATCTTTTATTTATCGGAAAAACTTTCAAAACCTTTCCGGTCCGACCCTTGTCTTTCCCAGCTAAAACAACCACTTTATCGCCCTTTTTTATTTTTATACTCATTTAAATTACCTCTGGAGCTAAAGACAAAATCTTACTAAACCTCTCTCTTAACTCTCTAGCTACCGGGCCAAAAACCCTGGTCGCCCGGGGATTCCCTTGTTTATCGATAATTACGCAGGCATTCCTGTCAAATTTAATCGCCAGACCATCTCGGCGCTTAATTGGAAAATGAGTCCTGACTACTACGGCCCGTACAACTTCGCCTTTTTTTACCGCTCCGTTGGGAATGGCCTCTTTGACACTTGCTGAAATAACATCGCCGATATCAGCATGATCCTTATTTTTCTTGCCAATAACACCAATAAAGGCAACCTTTTTAGCTCCACTGTTGTCAGCCACATCTAATCGGCCCCGCAAATAAATCATTTAGCTATCTCCAGCAAACGAAAACGCTTCCGTTTCGAGAAAGGACGCGATTCGATAATTTTAACCCGGTCGCCAATTTTGGCCTTATTATCCTGATCGTGAACCTGATATTTCTTTCTGGCAAGTTTTGCCCGTTCATACATCTGATGAGCAACTTTGACTTTAACCATAACAGTTATGGTCTTATCACTCTTATCAGCAGTAACGACTCCTTCTAGAATTTTACCTTTACTCAAAATTAACTCCTTCTCTTTGTGTTAATAACCGTATAAATACGAGCAATGTCTCGTTTTAGCTCTTTAAAGCGGTGCGGCTTCTCAACGCCGCTGCGGCGTTTAAACTGAAGCTCCATAAGCTGCTTATCTAGATCATCGAGTTTATCCTGCAGCTCTTGCTTGGACAATCCGGTTAAATCTTTTATCTTCATCGTTTTCTAGTAACAAACATGGTTTTAAAGGGAAACTTGTAGGCTATAAGCCTAAAAGATTCCCGGGCATAATCCTCAGGAATACCGCCTAGTTCAAAAATTATAGCTCCCCGGCGTATAACCGCCACCCAACCTTCAACTTCGCCTTTTCCCTTACCCTGTCGGGATTCAGCTGGCTTTTTGGTTATTGGTCGATCGGGAAAAATCCTTATCCAGAGCTTTCCTCCGCGGCGCAATCTCCGGGTAAGAATAATTCTGGCTGTTTCTATCTGAGTATTCTTGAGCCAAACCGACTCTAAAGCCTTCATTCCATACTCGCCAAACGCGACTGTTGAACCAGAAACTGCTATGCCTTTTCGCCTGCCGCGCTGAGCCTTTCTGTATTTTACTCTCTTGGGAATTAGCATAATTTACTTTCTTTCTTCCTCTTCTTGGTTAACCAAATAACTGCCTAAATTCTTTTCACCTTTATAAACCCAAACTTTAACACCGATAGTTCCGTAAGTTGTCTTGGCAGTAGAAAAACCGTAGTCAATGTCTGCTCTAAAAGTTTGCAGAGGAACTTTTCCGTATTTGTAAGACTCTTTACGAGCAATCTCAACCCCGCCCAATCTGCCGGAACAACGGATTTTTATACCTTCGGCACCCAAGGAAGTTGCCTGTTGTATTGCCCGCTTCATTGCCCGGCGAAAATTTACCCGCTTTATCAGCTGAAAGCCAATCAATTCAGCAATCAGCTGAGCTTCAGTTGCTGGTTCAAGAACTTCCTCAACGTCAACTATGATTTCCTTCTTGGTAAGGTTGCCTAATTCTCGCTTGAGCCGTTCGATATCCTGACCGCGACGACCGATAATTACGCCCGGCCTTGAAGTTTTTATTCGGACTCGTATTACGCTCTGGGAAACTCTCTCAATAACAATAGTGGCTACTGAACCCTTAGGATAAGCATCTTTAATGCGCTTGCGTACCAAAAGATCCTCTTCTAAAAATTCAGCATATTCGCTTTTTTTGGAAGAAAACCAGCGCGAAAGCCAGTCTTTACCGAATCCGATTCTTAAAATATAAGGATGTACTTTTTGTCCCATAATATTAACCTACTTTACTTTTGCCTTCTTAATTAATTTTTCCGGACTATCAAGTTCGACTAAAATATGCGAGGTTCGCTTTCGAACCATAGTCGCCCTACCAAAGGAAGCTGCCCGATAACGCTTCAGCGTCGGTCCGGAATTAGCGACAACCTTAGATATAAATAACTTATCTTCATCATAGCCTTTCTTCTTGGCATTACTAACTGCTGAATGGAGAACTTTCTTTAAATGGTAGGCGCCCTTTTTGTTAAGCAGCTCAAGTTCAGCCAAAGCCTGCTTGGCATTCTTGCGTTTAACTAGAGCTCCTACCGGCCTTACTTTAGTAGGTGAAATCCGTATATACTTTGCTTCGGCTTTTGCAATCATAAATTACTTCTTTTGTATTGCTTTCTTGGCTTTTATTCCACCGTGTTGGCGAAAAGTGCGTGTAGGCACAAACTCACCTAAGCGGTGGCCAACCATTGATTCAGTAACAAAAACCGGCACATGCTTTCGGCCGTCATGAACGGCGAAAGTTAAACCGACAAAATCAGGAACAATCATTGAGCTGCGCGACCAAGTCTTTATTGCTTTTCGATCACCAGACTTCTTGGCAGTTAACGCCTTTTTTAATAATTTTGGCTCAATATAAGGACCTTTTTTTAATGAACGACTCATTCTCTAACCCTCTTTTTTGCTCTGCGTTTTACAATATACTTATTGCTGAATTTGCGAAATTTTCTGGTTTTAAAACCTTTGGTCGGCTTACCCCAGGGAGTAACCGGATGAGGATTGCCTTGGCCGGCTTTTCCTTCTCCACCTCCGTGCGGATGATCTATTGGGTTCATAGCCACACCTCTTACCTTGGGACGCCGCCCCAACCAACGCACTCGGCCGGCTTTTCCATGAGTAAAAGAGGAGTGTTCGATCAAACCAACCACTCCCACTGTTACCCGGCAATCGCTCTTTAGCAGGCGAATCTCGCCGGAAGGCATACGTAGCTGCGAAAATCCTTTCTCTTTACCCATAAGCTGAGCCCATCCACCAGCACTTCTGACCAAAACTCCGCCTCTTCCCGGCATTAATTCTAAATTATGTACGAATGTTCCCATCGGGATATATTTTAACTTCATACTATTGCCCGGCTTTATATCGACTTGCGAATCTTGGGAACTTACTACCTTTTCTCCGACTTTAAGCTTATCCGGCCAGATAATATAACGACGCTCTTTATCTGAATATTCAACAAGAGCAATCCGCGCACTACGGTTAGGATCGTACTCAATACTGATTACCTCAGCTGGTTGATCAAACTTATCGCGCTTGAAATCGATCGCGAAAGCGCAGATCACGTCGACGTGGGCCTCCGCCACGGCGCCGTACGGTTATCCTTCCCCGATTGTTGCGACCACCGCTCTTTTTTAATTTAACAGTTAGAGACTTCTCCGGATCTTTAGCTGTAACTTCTGAGAAATCAGAAATCGCTTTAAATCGCAGCGACGAAATTATTGGTCGAAATTTTTTTACACCCATAATATTTTAAGTTAATTTTATTTCCGAACCTTCAGCTAAAGTAACTACGGCTTTTTTCCAGGAAGAAGTCTTGCCCGGTTGATTCCACCTAACCCGCTTAAGTTTACCCTTAACCACCATAGTGGTAACATTCTCAACCTTAACCTTATATACCTGCTCAACTGCTCTTTTTATTTCTATCTTATTGGCAGCTTTATCAACCCAAAAAGCATATTTGCGAAGCGGGATCAACTGGCTTGACTTCTCAGTAATCAACGGTGATTTAATAACAGAAAAACTACCTCTTAAGCTAGACATTTTTTTACCCTTTCCTCGACTATCCGTAAAGCATTCTTGGTCAAAACCAACTTGTTGCAATCAAGAATCTCAGCTACATGAAGGTTAGAAGCTTTAGCTATCTCAACTTTAGCAATGTTGCCGGTTGCTAATTTTAGATTATCTTCCAACTCCTCTACCACAAATCGTGCCTTTTGGTTATTAAGTTTAAGTTTAGCGACTATTTCAGAAAATTTCTTAGTTTTGTGCGAACTCAGCTTCAAGCTGTCTAAAAGCAATAGCTGATCATCTTTAAGCTTAGTATTAAGTGCACTTTTAACGGCTAAAGCTTTCATCTGCTTAGGTAAATTCTTATAATAACAGCGATTTTTTGGCCCAAAACTTACACCGCCGCCGCGCCAGACTGGATTACGTATTGAACCGAATCTAGCCCGACCAGTTCCCTTCTGTCGCCAAGGCTTAGCACCGCTCCCACTCACCTCACCACGAGTTTTCGCCTTAGCCAGACCTTTACGTTGATTGGCTAAATAAATCACAACTGCCTGATGCATAAGCGACATATTAACCCGACCATCAAACACTTTAGCGTCAACATCAAGATCGCCTACCTTTTTGCCTTGGGTATTTAAAACTGCTAAATTCAGATTTAGCGATTGCTTATCGCTTTTCTTTTTAGCGGTTTTGGCTGTTTTCTTTTTCGATTTTGAGCTACTTTTAGCACTCATCAACTAACTCACCTTCTTTATGCAAACTAAAGCGCCTCTGGCTCCGGCAATACTGCCAGAAACAAAAAGAAGGTCCTTTTCTTTATCAACCTTAACCACCCGTAAATTCTTAGTGGTTCTAAAACTATTGCCCATATGACCAGGCATGTTCAGACCTTTTATTATTCGCGAGGGATATGCCGAAGCACCGGCTGAACCAATCCGTCGATGAGTAGTTGAGCCATGGCTCCGCGGCTGGCCGCTCCAACCATGACGCCTCATTCCTCCGGCGAACCCTTTTCCTTTGGTTTTTGCCCGAACATCAACCACATCGCCCTCCTTAAATATATCAACTCCGATCTTGCGCTTATCAGTTTTCTCTTCGGGGGCAGTTTCAGCAGTATCTTCCTTACTGGCACCTTTAGAATCGGCTGACTTTTTTTGTGTTTCCTGACTTTGTTGTTTTTTATCGACAGATTCCTTCTCTGGCTCTG
>CAZFML010000023.1:12799-13608 GCA_964519975.1 uncultured Planctomycetia bacterium | reverse complement strand
AAGGCCAACGCGATATTTAAATAAATACTCGGCTAAAGACAATCGGGCCTTTAATAAATCCTCCTCATAGTTAATTAAGGTATCTGAGTCAGAACGACCGCTTTTAAGTCGTTTTAACTGGTAATCTAGCTTTTGGCGGTGAATTTTTACAGTTTCGCTAAATAGGTTAACTTGACTTCGCATGGTGCTTACCTGATTAACTTTGTCGTTGATCTCCTGTAAAATCAGCCGTTCAATACGCTTAAATTTAAGTAAAAACCGTGATTTTTCTAAATCGGCCCTGCGTAGTTGTGAACGGGCCTCTCTTTTCTCCAGCGGCACCTCAAAGCTAACCTTAAAAAGAACTTCATCGCTACCACTAGAAGCTAAATCACCCCAGGCCTTGCTGCGGCCAGAATCAATATTGTTACGGGTAAAGGTCGCTTCTAAATCTATCTGCGGCCACAAAGCATTCTTCTTAACCACCAGATCAATCTTGTTCTTTTTAAGCTCATTTTTAATCCGCTTGTAGTCTCGACGGGCTTCGACTGCATTGTTTAAAGCCTCATACAAATCTATCTCTTTAGTCTCGCAGAACAAACTATCCTTGGCAACAACATCCTGCTCAAAACTTCCCTGGTTAAGTAAAAACAGTAAATCATTTTTTGCAGTTTTAACCTCTAACTTGGCTATATTGAGACTGCTTTGGCGGGTTTTAACTAAAGCTTCAATGGCTAAGAACTCACTGTCTTCAACCAAGCCGATTTCGCGCTTTTCTTGATAAGTTTTGTAAAGCTTCTCGGCCTCTTTGAGCATATCCTCGGCAATTG
>CAZFML010000023.1:9435-12772 GCA_964519975.1 uncultured Planctomycetia bacterium | reverse complement strand
ACTAAATTCCAGTAGGATTTCTGGACCGCGTATAAAGCCTTTTCAATATCATCTAAAGATGTAAATTGCGAGTTCTCAATATCAATTTTAGTAATTTTAATATCAGCCCGATCAGCAAGGCCAAAAAAGTTCTTACCCAGCTCCTGAGTTACTGAGAATTCGAGCTTGGCCTCAGTATAAGGATTAAGAGTAACCGAAGAACTATTAGTTTTAGTTTTGCTATTGGTAGCATCCAAAGAAAGAGTAGTTCCGGTGGGTAGCTTCTTCTCCAACCCTAAAGAAACAATAGTCTCTTTGGTGTCAGTTGCCGCAAGGCTACTAGCTGACTCTAATTTATCTCGGTTATAACTAATTTCAGCACTAAAAATAGTGTCAAAAATTGATTCGGACTCATCTTGGGAAGTCCGGCTTATATAAGTATCAAACTTAGCAATCTGGATATCCAGAGAATTCTTAAGAGCAAGCTCACTTACCTCTTCCAAAGACAGTTTTAAAGGCGGAAAATCCTCGGCAAATCCTTTAAGGTTTAAGGAAATTGCCAGCAGGAGAATTAAAAATAAACTAATATTTTTACTTTTGCTTAGTCTTTTCATTTAAGTTCATCTTTACTTTGCGAATAATTTCAATATAAGCTTTTCTTTCTGCCTCAGAAATACCGCCGAACATCTCTTCAATGATTTTTCTGCGGGCCAGCTTAGTGCGCTCGGTAATCTTTTTTCCTTCAGCGGTTAGCTCGATAAAGATTACCCGGCGGTCTTTTGGGTCATAGCCTCTCTTAACCAGTTTCATTTTTACCAAGCGGTTTACTAAACCGGTTGCTGCCGGCAAGCTGATATGCAAAGCTTTAGCAATAACGTTCATCTTTAGGTGACCTCGGTTGCTTAGCAGCTCAAGGCTCAAGTACTGGGGCATAGTTACTTTCCCCTGAATTAATGCATCAGAACGCTGCTTTAGCAGAGTCCTCGCCATACGCTGGATATAGGATATGCTTTCACTAAGCTCCTGAGAGAATTGCTGAATCTGGGTCTTTTCAACCATAATTAACCTCCTAAAATATTAATTATATTAACTATTAGCCAATTAAAGTATATAATATTTATCTTAATTTGTCAAGTTTTGGGAAGGAAAAATTAAGAAAAGCTAATGTTTATAGGGGTTATGAGCGGCTGCGGCGGTCGAGGATTTCCTTCTCCTCTTCGGTTAGACTGCCAATACCTTTTTTAGATATTTTATCCAGGATTTCGTCAACTCGATCATCAAAGCTTTTTGGACCTTTAGACTTCTTGGATTTGGGTGAACCCTTAGACGGTTTGGGTGAACTCTTAAACCATGAAGTTACAGTTTTAAAATTGAAAGATAGCAGCCGATAGCGTAAGCTTTCACTTTTTAAATAAAGGTAGCCAAAAAGACCGCCTCCTAAGTGGGCAACATAGGCTATGCCGCTTCCGGAAGCAGAAATTGCACCCAGCAGGTTTATTCCAGCTAAAACAAAAACTGCATACCTCATCTTCATCGGAAAGAATAAAAACAGCAGAATCATATTGTCAGGATACATCATAGCGTAAGCTACAAGTATCCCGAATATGGCTCCCGAGGCTCCAATTATCGGTGAATTAAAGGAAAAAATAAAACTACAGAGGGCTGCGCCGATTCCAGTAAAAAGGTAATAAATTAGAAACTGCCTCCTTCCCCAAACTGCCTCGATTGCTGGTCCGAAAAACCAAAGTATTAACATATTTATAGCTAGATGCCAGATGTCAGCGTGCAAAAACATATAGGTGACCAGCTGCCAGATCATTAACTTTGAAAAAACTAAGCTCGGCACCATGGCAAACAGCCCGATCGGGAATTCTGGCAAAAGGTGCATTAACAGAAAAACAAAAACATTAACAATGATTAGATTCTTTACGGTCTTAGACATCTGGTTTTAAGCTGCTAATTAGGTTTCTTTAGCCCTAATTATATCATAGAAAATAAAGATAAACAGCCTTTTTTGGATTTCTGCTTGACAGTGATATTGTTTCTATCTAAAATTAGATCATGCAATATAAAATTAGACTTTGCTGTTACATCTTAATTACCCTCCTCTGCTTAGCTAACTTCTCTTTAGCTCAAAACCACACCTTAAAAGAAGCCCTTTATTGGGAGGCTCTAGAAGGAAATACCGTCCAATGCAAGCTCTGCCCCCGACGCTGCATTTTAGATCCGGGCCAGAAAGGATTCTGCCGGGCCAGAAAGAATATTGCTGGTAAGCTCTATAGTCTTGTTTATGGGCAGCCAGTAGCTCTTCATCTTGATCCGATTGAAAAAAAACCTTTAGCTCACGTCTATCCGGGAACAAAGTCTTTTTCTCTGGCTACTGCCGGCTGTAACCTGCGCTGCAAATTCTGTCAGAACTGGGAAATTTCCCAGCTGGATGCCGAAAAAGTAAAAGTAAAATATATTACTCCTAAAGAAATCGTAGCCATGACTAAGAAGGCAGAAGCCAAGACTATTGCTTTTACCTATACTGAACCAACCATATTTTACGAATATATGTTAGATATTGCAAAGACAGCCAAACAAGAAGGCATTGACTGCGTTATGCACTCAGCCGGATTCATTAATGAAGAGCCGCTTCGTAAACTCGCTCCTTATCTTACTGCTGCCAATATTGACCTTAAGGGTTTTAGCGATAAATTTTACTCCTCCTTCTCTATGGCAAATGTAGGCCCTGTTCTTAACACCCTAAAAGTATTAAAAGATGAGGGAGTTTGGGTTGAAATAACCAACCTGCTTATTCCGGGAGGAAATGACAGCGAGGAAGATCTAAGAAAACTCTGTCAATGGGTTAAGGAAAATTTAGGCCCGGATACACCGATTCACTTCTCCCGCTTTTATCCGATGTATAAACTCACTGACCTTTCGCCTACTCCTCTTTCGAGCTTACTCCGGGCTCAAAACATTGCTAAAGAGACGGGGCTGCGCTTTATTTATATTGGCAATGTTCCTGAGCATATCGGCGAAGACACCCATTGTCCCTTTTGCCGGAAACTGGTCATTAAACGGATTGGTTATACTATCCTAGAAAATCATATCAAAGAAGGAAAGTGTTCATTTTGCGGTAAGGGTATTGCCGGAGTCTGGGATTAAGTCTGAATATTTTTTAAGCTAAAAAAAGCTAAAATAAATATAAGGGCGATTAAGCTTCCGACTACACCTAAGAAAGGAATAAAAAAAACCGAAAAAAGAAAAGTACCTATAAAAGCGCCTAATAAATCAGCGGCGTAAATAGCTACTGGTATATTGTTTTTCTCTGCTTTGATTTTGGAAATCTCTATTGCTGAGGTAGTCAAGT
>CAZFML010000023.1:8842-9425 GCA_964519975.1 uncultured Planctomycetia bacterium | reverse complement strand
GCTAGAGAATAGATACTGCCGGTAAGCAATCCAGCCATCCCAGAGTAAACATAAAAAGTAAAATCCCAAAGAAATAAGCCCTGATAATACTTTATTGCAACTAATAAACTAACAATAAAAACTACCCAAAGAAAGTAATAGGGAGTAAATGTGTGCTTTAAACCAAAAATGCGCTCTTTAGCCTTATTGACTGAATAGGCCCCTAAACTTATTCCGACAATAATTCCCATCTTCCAGAAAAGAGCTCCCGAATAAATCTGAAACAGGATAAACAGTATTGCTGTAAACCCAATTGCTGACATACCAACTCCGGTTACATTAAGCAAAATAGCCTTTCGCCTTATTATCAGGCTTACAATACTAAGAACAAAAACAACCCCAACCAATAGACCAACAATATATTTTTTGACTTTTTCGATATCAACTATAAGCTCAGGATAAAATTTGGCCTGCTCTAATAAAAGATAATAAAGAAATCCTCGGGGATTAAGATTATAGTTTATAGCTTCTTTGCGATTGAGCATGCTTTCTAAGTAGTTCTGGCGGCCAGGATCAAGTAAATCCTTTAGGTGTTAAATAGTAA
>CAZFML010000023.1:5378-8790 GCA_964519975.1 uncultured Planctomycetia bacterium | reverse complement strand
ATCAGTTCAGCTGGCTTTATTTCTTTAAAGTTTCCGGCAATAACAATCAATGTGTCTGAAGGAATTAACAGCTGGCTACTAAATACCGCGCTAACAGTGTTAACTATGCAGGAGTTAAACTTAGCAATCCGTGGGCTTAAGATATCTCGTTTCGAAGGAATATAAAAAGAAAATATTCCCTTTTCGGCTAAGCTTTTCTTAATCAGACTGAAAAACTCATAGGAAAAATAACGGTTAAGGGAAATGGTCGAAGGTGCCGATATATTCATAATAATACAGTCGTATTGTTTGGCCCTGTTTATGATATAGGCATAGGGGTCATCAACAAAAAAGTTAACCTTTGCCCGGTTGTCTTGGCTAATATTTTCTTTAGTCCAGCCCAAAGCAACTGGATTAATATCTACGCAGTCAAGGGAAGCTATCGGATATTTTAGAATTTCTTTTATCTGACCGGCTGAAGCTGATCCCAAAAAAAGAACTTTTTTTATGTCAGGATTGGCAGAAAAACTAGTCTGGATAAAAGTTTCATCCCAAGCTTTGTCCTCGCTGCTAGAAGCCAAAGAGCCGTTAACATAAACTGATTCAGTTAAAGCACGTTTAGCTACGATAACCGGACCGTAAGCTGAATTCTCATATAAAACAATGTCAGAGCTGCCGACTTCTCTGGATAAAATATAATCAAAGTTTAAAATAAATCCTACACCTAACAAGGCAATAAATAGCGCTGCTAATAACTTTACTAGCTTTCCCTTTTTAGAATTTACTAAAAATAAAAGCGGCAAAAAACAAAAGTAAAAAGGGTTGGAATAACTCGATAAAAAGAAAGTAAAAATAACTCCTCCCAGAAAAAATCCGGCGGCTTCATAAATAAAGAAACGAGCATAGGTTTTCTCACTAGGTCGTATACTCGCAAGCACTGACCGGCTAAAAACAGAAAAAGAGTAACCGATTAAAAAACTCATCGGCCCAATCACGCAAAGAGCTGATAAAACTACAAAACCTAAACTGGCAGCTTCATAATAGCTTATGCCGACTGAAAGTTTCAACCAGTGGCTGGCTAAAATCGAGAGGCAAAAAACTAGACTAAAAACTGGGGCTAAGAAATGACCGGCTATAGATTTAAATTTAGTAGCAATCAAACTGCCCAAGGAGCAAAAAAGCAGCCAAAGTCCTACTGCCACCACTAAGGAAAGTTCATTCTTAGCAATAGAAAAAGTAAATTCCCGTAAAATTGTTAGCTGAAATATCGAACTAACAACTCCTAAAACTACAAAAATAATCATAGACAACCTACTTTTTAAGCCCTATATTATTCTATAGCAGAAATGAAGGAAAATCTATACTATTTATTTGTAAGCGGCCTGATCTTAGGCTCTGGCCCCTGCCTTAGCTTCTGTGCCCCGATATTAGCCAGTTATTCGGCCAGCCATCCCGGAGGCCTTAAGAAATCCAGCATATCTTACCTAGTATTCTCAATTTTTAAACTCATAAGTTACGCCATACTAGGCCTTGCCTGTGCTGCCGGAGCCAAACTTCTCCAAAATCAGCTTTTTGAAAAGTATCTCTCGGCTATATTTTTAAGCTTAGGGTTTTTTATTGTCTTAATTGGCATAACTACTTTCTTTTATCAAAAAACTGAAATGCCGAAAATTTGTGGCTGGCTTCATAAAGGAAATATAAGAAATGTAGGCATCTTAGGTTTACTGATCGGTTTTTCGCCCTGCCTTCCTCTGCTAGGTATCTTAAATTACATTGTGCTTATCTCGAAAACAAGTTTTGAAGCCTTATTTTTCTCCCTTAGCTTTGGCTTGGGAACAGTTTTATCTCCGTTACTTATTGTAGTAATGCTTTCGGCGGGAGTTTCTCAAAAATTATCAAAAAATGAAAGGTTGCGGGTAATTATCAGGGCTGTTTCGGCAATAGTTCTTTTAGTTTTAGGCGGACGGATTATTCTCCAAACACTTCTGCGCTAAATATATAAATTTCACACTCGCCCTTTTTCCAGGCATCTTTAGCTATGCCAGCCTTGGAAGCACAGAGGCTATTCATAAACTCTTCTTTACTCCATCCAGTCTCAGTTGCCACCTGAGGCAGATAAACCCCGCTTCTGAATCCCTGCTTTACTAAAACTCCGTGAGTGCCGAGGATAATCTCATCGGGACTGTTAATTTTTTTAAGCGGCGAGAGCACTGATATTTCGATATCGATATCAGCTAACTCCGACTCTTTTAAAGCCGGAAAGCGAGGATCCTGAGTAGCAGCAGCAATAGCCATTTCTCTTACTCCCAGATACAGCGGTTTTCGGCCGATAATATTTCCGATACAGCCGCGTAACTGGCCAGCCTTATGGATAGTAACAAAAACCCCCATCACTTCCTTTAAAACCGGCTCATCAACTTCTAGTTTGGGAGCTCGACCGGTCTTAATTTGACTTATAATTGTATTGCGAGCCAAGTTAAGAAGTTTTTCTCTCTGTTGGCTGTTAAGCAGATTTTCCATTTTATTAGCCTCCTTTGTCTGGCTGTTGTCTGATTTTAAAAAGGCAGCGCTAAGATAGCCCACCACCTTTGTTTTATCTCCACTGGTTTCGGCTGAAGTTGATCTTTTTAAGACAACTACCTTTTCAGCACCCAACTTTTTAGCCGCAATCATAGTAGCTACTACTGCTGCTGTACCGCACATGCGGTTTTTGCCGTAGCTGGCTGAAAATAACTTTTTAGGCTCCATCTTAACTATCAGCTCAGTAGTTTCTCTGTCGACTGTTTCTGCCTGATCCTCAGATAAATAATGACTTAAATCAGTGCTGGCCACAATCAAGAAATTATCTTCTCCCTTTAAAGTCTCATAAAGAGCCTGGCCTAAGGCGTTAGAGCTTTTAAGGCTCTGGCGGCCAATAGCTAAAAGTAAAATCTGAGGATTTTTAAAATGGGCCTGGATAAAGGGAAGAATCAGCTCAACTGAATTTTCTCTTTTAAACGCTGTTGAATCGGCAAAAATATCCTCGTATTCAGTTATCTTCCGCACTAGCTTCTTATCAGTATAGAGCACGCCTAGCGGGGTTTTGAATCCATCCTGATTGAAAACCGCTGTTCCCTGATAATCCTTACTATGGCTAAAACCTACTACTACCACAGTATCAATCTCTTTGTTCTTGATTGCTTTAAAGCCGTGGGCGGCTACTTCTCCGGAGTAAACTATTCCGGCATGAGGACAAATTAGAGCCAAAACATCTCCCTCGACATTAAAACTATTAGCTTTTTCTAAATAATCGTTGATAGTTTCAAACAGGAGGAGATTTTGTCCGGGATACCAACTACCAGAAAAATCAGCATCTTTGAGGCCTTGAGAAAAGGCAGGACTTATAACCAGAAAAAAACACAAAAAGAAAATAATTCTTTTATATAACATCAGC
>CAZFML010000023.1:0-5368 GCA_964519975.1 uncultured Planctomycetia bacterium | reverse complement strand
AACGGGGCTTAGCTTCAATCAAAGTAGATGCTCTCGCCGATTCTAAGATCGGAACGGGCAAGGTGCTTAACAAAAAGGTTAATTTTATCTTTCTCAACGGCCTTAGGAATCTGGTAACCCTCTTTCTCCATTTTTACTAAGGTAAATTTTTTGCCTCTATAGGTTCTGCCGACCGAGCCTTCTTTGACTTCACCAGACTGCACTGACCCGGCAATAACCAGAGCTACTCCGCCTATCTCATAACAACGCGCGACCACAACTTCCGAACTCATATTTAGTTATTTACCTCCCCCGCTTAAGTCCAAGCATTAATATTTTCTGAATAAGTTTATTGTAACCAATGCCTTCCTTTTCGGCTGATTGAGCTAACTCATCCTCGGGATCCAAAGAAGGGTTAGCGTTAGCTTCAATAATGTAAATTCTAGAATCACTAGTTAGGCGTATATCAAAACGGGCATAACACTCCATGTTAAGGGCCCGAAAAGCGCGCTTGCAGATTTCATTTATTTTTTCGGCTAAACCACTAGGAAGTCTAGCAGCAAACATATTTTTTATATCCCATTTTTTACGGTACTGAGAATCCCACTTTGCTTTGTAGGTAGCTATTCTTGGTTCATCTTCGCCAAATCCGCCAAACCTCATCTCACGCAAAGGTAAAATTTTAACTCGCCTATCGCCCAATATGCTCAAATAAAGCTCTCGGCCATCAATATACTCTTCAACAATAGCATCACTCTTCATGCCCTCATGAATAAACTTAACCCGTTCAACTAAAGCGTCCTGGCTATCAACAATTGAAGCCTGGGAAATTCCCCGCGAAGCCTCTTCAGAAAGCGGCTTAACAATTAAAGGAAGATGAATTCTTTTCGGAAGCCTGATGCGTCTTGAGCGATAAAAAGTATAAAAGCGCGGAACTTTGATTCGGTGAAAAGTAAGTATTGTCTTAGTCAAAGCCTTGTTGCCGCAAATAGTTAAACTAGTAGCAGAAGCTCCGGTATAAGGGATACCCAACATCTCTAAGACTGCGACTACATTTTTATCAAAGTGTGACTTTTGGTTAAATACCTCAGCCAGATTAAAAATAATATCGGGTTTAGTTTCCGATATCTCCTCGAAAAGAATTTTAATGTTATTGTATAAACCTAAAATTTTCACCTCGTGTCCAAGTTCAACCAAAGCCTCAAGGGTGCGACGTTCGGTAAGCCAGTCAGCTTCTTCAAACTCTTCTTTAAAATCATAGCCGCGGGGCTTTGAAACCGGACTGTCAAAAAGCAAAAGGACTTTTAACTTTTTCATTTTTCCTTGCTAAAACCTCCAGTGTAAAGATAGTTCATTACCAAAGTAGCAACATAGGTAGATATCTTAATTACCGCTAAGTTTTCCGGATCATCAACTCTAAGTTTTAGTTCTCTGGATCGCTCAACAAGGGTATTTAAAAGGTCGCCGATAATATACTTTCTTTCTCCGGTCCAACGCGCAACACTGTTTAAAATATCTTTACGGTGTCTTCTTATAACCTCAGCGGCCCCAAGACTGGTTTTATCTTTTTTAAGCAAAGCTTTCTCTTCACCTTCAGGTAAACTGAATATTCGTTTTAAGTTAGAGTCATGAAAATCAGGAAAATGCTCAGCGTAAGAACGCCGCTTCTTTTTGTAAAGATTTCTTAAGGTTGTACGTGTGCGCTTAGCCTCCCAGTAACGCTTGCCCTTCTTTACTAAGGGCTCTCTATCTTTGATCTCATTCATAACTTGATCGACATAGTTAAGCTTACGTATTGCCTGCCAACCTTTATACTGATTCTGCCAATCAAATTCGGGGTTTAGCCAGACGGCAAAAGTCTCAGCGAAATCTTCATCGGGGTGGTACTGAGCGTAATAATTCTCTAGGTGTCTTACGAAATTCTTGCTATAAGGTCTAAACCGATAGGTATCTTCGTACTCCTTGGAAAACTTTCCGAATATTTTCTGCCACTTTTTGCGACGATAAAGTTTGTAGGCGTAATTTAAGGCATGTCCAGTTTCATGACGAAGTAACTTCGGACACCAGGATTTAGTTCCGCCTTCAGCATCGAGCATCATCTTTTTCTCAAGTTTTATCAATGAAGGGTGGGCTAAGAAGAAAGGAACCCCTACTACCGGTTCCCCGTCAGGAGCAAGCCACTCATCGGCCAGATAACAAAGCGGCTTGAATTTGATTCCTTTGGAGTCTAATTCGCGATATAGCTGCTGAATGCAGTCATCTAGCCAACTACCGCTAATCGAAACAGGCAAATCGCAAATTCTTGTATTTAGCAGAACTTCTTCTGAAAGTTTGGATATGTCAGAAATCTTTCCGGCCATCTACTGTTTTATTCTTAAAACCCTTATATAGTCGAAATAATAACTACCTTTACCGGGAAGTCGCGGTTCAAACTGAAAACTCATAATCGGAAAATCAAGTAGCTCGTTTCTCTCGGCGGTCTCCGGCTGCCAATCGCCTCTTACAAAGAACTGCTTTAAGGGGCAGATTATATCCTTCCAGCCTTCGAAATCATCATCAAGCAAAAAGCGCCACATCTCTCCTCCGGCATCCTTTATGTCAAAGGCAATAACTCCGCCGGAATTTGAACCATACATAACCAGACCAATAGCATTAAATCTTTTCCAGTCTATACTTCCAGGCTCAACTCTCCATTGAGCAGCTCCTTTAACATCTAAACCATAGCCACGGGCAATCCACATATAACCAGAAGGTTTTAAATCGTAGGCTATTCTCAAAGACTGCTCTCCGCATACCTTAACCTCCTTATCAGCTTCCACTGATACCGAGGAGTCTTCGCTTGAGCCAAAATCAACAGTTTCCGAGTTTATCAAACCATCAAAACAATCAATTACGACTTCTTCTGGCCCCTGCTTACAGGCCAAAGCAAAAAACAGCAACAGTCCCAGCACCAAACCATAAAAGCGTCTCATTAAAGCTCCTTAATCTTCTGGTTATTATATCACAGATTTAGTAATCAGGCCTTATGTTTCTGCAATTGTTCCTGCCCCTAAAACCCGGTCTCGATCATAAAAAACTGCTATCTGGCCAGGGGTTATAGCCTCTATCTTATCAGAAAGCTTGACCTTGACTAGGCTTTCCTTTAAATCTAGGCGACAGGTTACTTTTTTAGAGTTATAGCGTACCTTGACCTTGATTTTTCTTTTGCCAGGATCAGCAAACCAGTTAAGACAACGCACCACAAACTCATCTCGATAGATCTTAGCTTTATCGGCAACGATTACGGTTTTACTCTGACTATCGATAGCCGCCACATAAAGCGGATGTTTATGAGCTACGCCTAAGCCTGCTCTTTGACCATAAGTATAATGATATATGCCTCTGTGTTTTCCTAGAATATCGCCGTTTAGGTGTCGGATATCTCCGCAATAACTTTCTGAATTGGGGATATTGTCCCGAATAAACTGATAATAAAATTTATTACCAATAAAGCAAACATCTTGGCTTTCCTTTCGCGGCACAAAATTAAGCTTCTTATCTTTAGCTATTTTTTTTACCTGGGTCTTTTTATAATTGCCCAAAGGAAATACTAACGAATTTAGAACTTCCGGTTTAACCAAGGAAAGAAAATACTCTTGTGATTTCTTCTTATCTTTGGCCTCTCTAAGGAAGTATTTACCCTTAGCTTTAGCTAAGCGCAGATAATGACCAGTAGCTAAATAGTCTATGTCCAAAGCTTTTACTTTGTCCAAAAAAATTCCAAATTTAATAAAACGATTGCAATAAACACAAGGATTAGGAGTCTGGCCCTTTAAATAACTTTCCATAAAATAATCTACAATTTTTCTGCGAAACAGCTCGCTAACATCTAGGGTATAGTGGGGTACATCTAAAGAATAACAGAGCTGCTTGGCCTGGTTTAGACTATCTAAGTCACAACAACGATTCTCTTCCGGGTAAAATTTAAGCGTAAAGCCGACCACTTCCCAGCCGCTTTTTTTAAGTAGATAGGTGCTGACTGAAGAGTCTATGCCGCCACTTAAGCCCACAGCTATTCTTCTTTTTTTCATATTATTAAAAAAGATTTGTGTTTGTTAAGCAAACAGTGATTAAATATACCTTACCATTCGCTCTAAGGCCAGACTTGCTTCACTAATGATGGCGGGATCTAAATCTACATCGTACTTCTCATCTTCAAGACAGCGGTAAAGATCAGAAAGAGCTGTCTTTTTCATGTTTATGCAAATCTTAGGGCTACCCAAGGAGTAAAACTCTTTTTGGGGGTTTTCTTTTTTAAGGCGATAAATCAAACCTTCTTCAGTCCCAATGATAAACTGGTTATTTTCTAGAATCTTAGCTTGCTTGAGCATCCCGGAAGTAGAAAGAACATAATCAGAAGCCTCAATCACTTCCCGCCGGCACTCCGGATGAACCATAATTTCTGCTTTTGGATACAGCTTTCTGGCCTTATCAACATCTTCTTTGGAAAAGTACTCATGGACCAAACAATATCCCGGCCAAAGGATGATCTCTTTATCAGAAACGTTCTTAGCAACCCACCAGCCTAAATTTCTATCGGGAGTAAATATTATCTGCTTTGTGGGAACGTTTTTTATTACCGAAATGGCATTGGCTGATGTGCAGCAAACATCACTTAAAGCCTTAATTTCTGCCGGACTATTTACGTAGCTAACCACCCAGGCTTGAGGATGTTTCTTTTTAAGTTCATTTAAATCTGATGCGGTTACCATATCAGCTAAAGGACAACCGGCATCAAGCACCGGCATAAGTACCTTTTTCTGAGGAGAAAGAATCTTGGCCGTCTCAGCCATAAACTTTACTCCGCAGAAAACGATCATTCCCTCTTTTAGATCCCGTGAAATCTTAGATAATTCCAGAGAATCGCCGACAAAATCAGCAATGTCCTGAATGGCCGGAATCTGATAGTTATGGGCCAAAATTACTGCCTTTTTCTTCCGCTTTAATCTAAGAATTTTTTCATGCAAAATATCCATAGCTAACTATTAATCTATGAGAAAAGGCCTATCCCCATAAATAATGAGAATAGGCCAGCTTCATTGATCGCCTATATATCAATTTTACTTAATAAGTCTTATACACAAAGGATACTTAAAATCTTCACCCTTGTTAGCTTTAACCGCTGCCACAATCACCATAACAAGACCAAAGATTCCTATGGCCGGCAACAACACCATACCTATCAAGATAACTGTCAAAAGTCCAGCCACCATCGAATAGATCAGTATAGAAAGCTGAAAATTAAGAGCCTCTTTGCCATGTTGGTTAACAACTGGCGACTCATCTTTTTTAATCAGCCAGATAATCAAAGGCCCCAGGAAACCAACTAAACCCAAAAGAGACATCTTCC
>CAZFML010000022.1:0-14284 GCA_964519975.1 uncultured Planctomycetia bacterium | reverse complement strand
ATTTTCTTGATAGCCCAGCTCCCTATGCTATAATAATATAGAATAACTATGAACCCAAAAATAAGGGGGCTGTATGGATTGCGAAGAAGTTAAAATTATAATTCCTAAATATTTCAACCATACTGCGAGCGATGAAGAAATAAAGGTGGTTGAAGAACATCTTTGTGTCTGTCATGACTGCCGAACTACCCTCGGTGATCTGATGGATAAGCTATCTATCGATGAAGAGTCAAAGGCTAAAGAAAGCAAACCTGAAGAGGAAGTAGCTGCTCCTAAGGAAGAGCTGCCAGCCAGCGAACCAGCTAAAGAAAGTACTGAAATGGAATATATTCCCGGAAAAAATATAGAAGGAGAAGTTGATAAACCTAAAGAAGAAGCTTTAAAAGAACCAGCTCAAGAAGAAGTAGCCCAAACCCCAGAACCTCCTCAAAGCGAACCAGAACCAGCTAAGCAGGAGTCACCTGAGCCTGTTTCTGAAGAAGAAGTTTCACCTTCGGTTAAGCCAGAGGGCTCTCAAGAGTCAGCTCCTGAACCAGCGCAAGCTAAAAGCCCCGACCAGCCACAAAGCGATGACGGACTAAGGCCGCTGGATCAGGAATTTACTGAACCTCAACCAGAAGCAGCAACAGAACCAGAAGATGAACCGAAAAAGGAAGAAGAACGAACCGTTGGCAAAGAAGATTATCCCTTAGATGAAGTACCTTTAGAGAAAACCGGGGTTGGAATTGTAGAATATGTCAGCCTGGCCATTGGTGTCATTATTTTCGGCGGTCTACTTTTTCTTCTTTTAAAGGGTTAAGCCAGTGAAAGTGGTAGCTCTGGGTATTGTTCAAGGATTAACTGAATTCCTTCCGATAAGTAGCACCGGTCATCTTTATATCATAAAAAGAGTTCTTGGCTTAAGCCATAACCTTCTGCCCCTTTTCGTCTTCCTTCATCTAGCAACTTTACTGGCAATCGTTATCTTTTTGGGCCGGGACATAGTTAAAGTTTTATTCAAAAAGAAAATTCTGGCTCAGCTGGGAGTTATTACTCTGATCACCGCCGTAATTGGTGGGTTAATTAATGGCTTTTTAACTGATTTTTTTGAAAATAAATTCTTAGTAGCTTTTTTCCTTTTAGTCAACGGAGTAATTTTGCTGAGCATAAAAAATATTTCTACTAAGCGAAATTATGATAGTATTACACTTAAAGACTCGCTTCTGTTGGGATTGTTGCAAGGATTGGCTATTTTTCCGGGGATATCCCGCTCCGGCATTACTATTTGCGGTCTGCTCAAAAAAGGCTTTAAGCCTAAGGAGGCGTTCATAATTTCATTTCTAATGGCTATTCCGGTTATTTCCGGAGCATTCTTACTTAAAGCTAAATCCTTAAGTAGTTTGCAATTGCCTGCTCTAAGCCTGGGCATGGGGTTCTTTGCCGCTTTTATATCCGGATTCTTAGCCTTGGTTGTTGTTAAAAAACTACTAGCATCGGAAAAATTTTCCTTTTTCGGTTATTACTGTATTTTAACCTCACTGGCTTGCTTTATTATTTAGGATGGAAAAATGAAGATAAACGTACGCGAAAAAGAAGGTGTAGCAATTTTGGATTTAGAGGGTAATATCGACATCAACGCCTCTAATTTTGTTGAAACCGCAGGTTGGGTTCTTAACAATAAATCCAAAAATATTATCTGCAACTTCGAAGGCGTTAATCTAATCGACTATGTAGGTATATCTCTGATTGCCGTAGTTTATAAAAACGTATCTAATCACCGAGGCACAATGCGACTCTACAACGTTCCTTCTCATGTCATGAAGTTATTTTCAATTGTCGGCTTAGACCGGGTATTTGAATACCATGTTAACGAAGACCACGCTTTAAAAAAGATTAAGGAAGAAGCCACTGTTGATCAAAAAACGACTAAGCCTTTCCGCCGGCGCTTTAAACGAATCCCTTTTAATGCCGCAATTGAATACCGTCAGAAATTTTCTAATCAAGAGGAGCTTTATAGCGGAAAAGTAATCAATTTAAGCGCTGACGGAGTATTCGTAGCTGCTCAAAGGCTATTTTCAATAGGCGATCTGCTTCATGTCCGGATACATCTTATGCCGAAACCCGGCATTGTTGATACCGAAGCTAAGGTAGTCTGGATTGCTGATCAAGAGATACAGCCCGATGATTTTCCGGGTATGGGCCTTGAGTTTAACAATATTGAGGCAAAAACCCAGGAAGCAATTGTCCTTTTCGTGGAGCGCCACATAACTCATTCAGCCCAAGAGTAGTCATAGTATTAATTATATGGTATAATAAGGGAAATAAAAAGGAGGGTGTATGCCATACGATAGCAATTTGGACGAAAAAGTTTTCTCAAAAGCTTGGGAGTCGGAGGTAACCAAAATTACCGTCGGAGTATACTCTTACAACAAGGGTGCCAAAAAACTGCAAGTCACCCGGGAAAACAGGGATGCTAACGGTGATTTCCGATTTACCCGCCTGGGAAGAGTCTCTAAGGAGGAGTTAGAGGGAATTTTACCTTTAATCCAAGAGGCTGCTGCTCAGATGTAGAAACTTATTTAGAATTTTAGCTATAAACCAACATGAAGTTGATCAACTATGCCTTGATAATAGTTATCGGTTTAGCTATTTCTACTCCGGAAATAGCTCTGGCCATAAACGAGTACTACTTTGAACCCGAAGAATATACGATCTATTCAACGGTAATTGAAAGCTGGTATAGAAAAGATCATGGTAAAAAACTTCTAATCCGAGACTATACCGGTTTATACCGGGGCCGCGAGACCATGGAGACTGAGCTAAAATATGTCCAGCAAATGATGCCGGCTTTAAATGACGAAGCAATCAATGACTTTAAAACTAAAAATCTTAACGCCTATTCCTTAAAAAGTTTTATAAATCCCCGAGTCGAGTATAAACTTATTACCCAAAAAGAGATTGACTATATCTTTGATCACAACCCTAATTGGGAGACGTATTATAACCAACACCCGGACTCTGGCGGAATTTTAACTTTATCTCGGGTAGGTTTTAACCGCCGAAAAAACCAAGCCCTTCTGCATGTTGCTAATCAGTGGAATCTGGCTACCGGAGCAGGAGTTTATATCCTGCTTAACCGGCAAAGAGATGGTTCTTGGCAAATTGTTGATCAAGAACGGCTTTGGCGCTCCTGGTATAGCGATAAACCTGGCTACTAAAATTTAACAATGAATGAGCCTGATAAATTTAAACCCAAAGAGTTTAACCCTAAGCTTTTTCAACGAGCTAAGCAAGAAAAAGTAGGTCGGCTTTCCGACTATAAAGAAAATTACGATTCGCAAACTTTCATTAAAGATTTAACCAGTTATTTTGATAATGAAGTTGATTTCAACTTAGAAAAAATTCATCAAGAAATAGAGAAGCCCGGTCGGCTTTCGGGGTTAATCAAAAAAGCCAAACAAAAAAATACCCATCCGGTGGCTGAGTTTATTCAGGACTTATTCCAGGATCTCGGCCAAAGCGGGGATGTTGAATGGTCGGGAGATTGGTAGTTAAATTCTAAGACAGTTTTTCTTTTACCAAAGCACTTACCTTTTTAGAGTCAGCCCGTACGCCTACCTTAGCTAAAACTTCCTTCATAACTTTACCCATATCTTTCATCGAAGAAGCTTCGGTTTCCGAAATAACCTCATCAATTATTTTTAAAAGCTCCTCATCGCCTAAGGGCTTTGGCAGGTAAGACTCTAGGAGAGCAATTTCTTGATCGGTAGCTTCAATTAAGTCAGCTCTTTGGGATTGAGCAATGCTTTCCTTGGTGTCAAGTAGGCGCTTTTGCTGCTTCTTAAGCACAGTCAGAACTTCCGGATCGTCAAGTTTTTCTTTCTTTAGTTCAATAGCTTTATTTTTAAGCTCTGAGCGAACAAGGCTTAAAAAGGCGGTCTTTTGCTTTTCCTTAGCTTTTAAGGCGGCTACATAATCTTGATAAATTTTATCTTCAAGCATACCGGCATTATATCATATATATTTTTGGCCTCAAGTCTTTGTTTATAGAGAAGATGTGATATAATTTTAAGTGTGGGTAAAATCTCTAAACCGACACAAAACCTATGATTATAATCTTTATAGTAATCGGTATAGCTATCGTATTGGTTTTCTTTGCGGTAAATAGCGAGGACTCCTCAGGCACTAAAGGTTTCAAACGCCAGGAAAGCAAAGCCAGCCCCGAGCAAGAAAAAATTCTAGCCTTGGGCCAAAATATCAAAAACCTAAAAAAACAACTTTTGGAAGCTAAACAACAGAATACTATTTTGGTAAAGCTTAAAACCGAGCATTTATCTCTGGAACAAAAATATGCGAAAGCTACCAAAAAAGTAAAAGAGTTAAGCCAGGAGCTGGAAAGGAATAAAAAGTGGCTTGATAGTCAGCAACTTACCCTAAAAAAGGGTAAAGGCCCCTATGAGGCTTTACGGGTTAAACTTATCGAAAAGGAAAAAAAACTTGAAGAGCAGTTTTCTAAAACTGTACAACTTGAAAAAGAAATTTCCCAGGCTGAAGATGTAATTAAAATTAAGGAAGATAAAATCCGCCAACTGGGTGACAGTGTTATTTCTCTGGAAACTAAACTTAAAGAACAAAGCCAGAAGATTCAGGGTTTAACTAAAGAGACAGCTATCCATATGGCAGAAGTTGCGGCCATAAAGGAAAAACAACGCCAAAGCGGCTGGATCGCCAAAGAAGAACACCAGGCTTTAACTGATAAGCACGAAGAGATAAAAGAGAAGCTGGAGGTAAAGCAAAAAGAGTTAGATTTAAAAAATAAAGAGATTGAGAAAATTGATCAGGAAAGAATTCGTATTCTTAATCAACTACGCGATGCTGAACGTAGCGGCCTGGTTTCTGAAGAAAAAGCCGAAGCTGAACCTAAAGAGCTTGAGGCAGAGGAAGTAAGCGAAGAGTTGACGGAGCAAGAACCGACAACTCAAACTCCAGAGCCAAAGCTGTCCGACCAAGAAGAAGTAAGCCTTGAGGAACCGTCCACTGAAAGCCAAGAGCCGCCCACCGAGAAAGTTGATAAACAACCGTTGGAACCCAAAGCCGAACCAGTAAAGAAAAAAGAAGCACCTCCGCCGGAAAGAAGAATAGCTTTAGAAAAAATCCGCAATATCGGGATTATGGCTCATATTGATGCTGGGAAAACCACCCTTACCGAAAGAATTCTCTTTTACACCGGCCGTTCACATAAAATAGGTGAGGTCCATGACGGAGCAGCTCAAATGGACTGGATGAAACAAGAGCAAGAACGAGGCATAACCATAACTTCGGCAGCAACTAGTTGTAGCTGGAAAGAGTCTCAGATTAGCATAATTGATACTCCTGGTCACGTTGACTTTACTGCTGAAGTTGAACGCTCATTAAGAGTCTTAGATGGGGCAGTTGCTGTATTTTGTGCTGTTGGAGGTGTTGAGTCACAGAGCGAAACTGTCTGGCGCCAGTCCGATAAGTACGTAGTACCCAAAATTGCCTTCATAAATAAAATGGATCGGGTAGGAGCTGATTTTTTTAAAGTCTTAGAAGAAATTGAAACTAAGCTCGGTGCAAAAGCAGTTGCTCTACAGATCCCGATTGGTAAAGAAAGCGAGTTTAAAGGGGTAATTGATCTTATTGAGATGAAAATCCATTTTTATGATGAGGATTCTTTAGGTAAAGAGGTTAAATCCGAAGAGATTCATGAAACCTATCGCGACCAGGCAAACAAATATCGCCACAAGCTAATCGATACTGTAGCTAATTACGACAGTCAACTTATGGAAAAATACTTACAGTCTGAACAGTCAATCACCAACGAAGAGTTAAGGAAGTCTTTACAAACAGCTACGGTTTCCAATAAAATTGTGCCAGTCTTATTAGGTTCGGCTTTAAAAAACAAAGGAGTGCAGGATCTATTGGATGCAATCACTTACTATTTACCTTCGCCGCTCCAAATACCGGCAATTAGAGGTTGTGACCCTCGAGATCAAGATAAAACCTTGGAACGCAAACCCCAGGATGATGAGTTTTTTTCGGGCTTGGCCTTTAAGGTTCAGGCTGACCAGCATGTCGGAAAATTAGTATACACCAGAGTTTATTCTGGTTATCTAAAAGCCGGCAGTTACATCTTAAATGCAACTAAGAATAAAAAGGAGCGCATAGGAAGAATCGTACGCATGCACGCTAACCAACGCGAAAATGTCGATGCGGTTTTTGCCGGCGATATAGCTGCTTTGGTCGGGCTCAACTCTACTTTAACCGGCGATACCCTTTGCGACGCCGAAGCTCCGATACTACTTGAATCAATCGAATTCTCCGATCCGGTAGTTTCCATAAGCATAAAACCGGCCAGTCGTTCGGATCAGGATCGCTTAGCTAAAGGCCTATCTAAGCTTTCCGAGGAAGATCCGACCTTTACTTCCCATACCGACGAAGAAACCTCAGAGACAATTCTCTCGGGTATGGGAGAACTGCATCTCGAAATAATTGTTGAGCGTTTACGCGAAGAGTTTAAAGTCTCAGCCGAAGTCAGCCAGCCTAAAGTTGCCTACAAAGAAACTATTTTGCAATCAGTCCAGGAAGAATACAAACACGTAAAGCAAAGTGGAGGAAGGGGCCAGTACGGCCACGTGATAATTGAGTTTTCGCCTAATGAACCGGCAGCTGGATTTGAATTTAAAGACAGTATCAAAGGAGGGGCAATCCCCAAAAATTATATCCCGGCAGTTGAAAAAGGGGTGCTTGAGGCAATGAAAAGAGGAGTTTATGCCGGTTATCCGGTAGTGGACGTCAAAGTAAACTTAATTGACGGCTCATTCCACGAGGTAGATTCATCAGAATTGGCCTTTAAACTTGCTGCTAGGGGCTGCTTTAAATCGGCATTTTTAAAGTCTGAGCCGGTTTTACTTGAACCTTGCATGAGTCTGGAGGTAACTACACCTGAGGAATACACCAGTAGCATTGTCGGCTATCTCTGCTCGCGAAGGGGAAAAGTTTTAGGTATGGATGCAAAAGGAAATCAGAAGCTAATCTTAGCCGAAGCTCCCTTGTCTGAAATGTTCGGTTATGTGACTAATCTTCGATCCTTATCCAGCGGTCGGGCAACCTGCTCGATGCATTTTAAAAAATACACTCAAGTACCTAAGGAAATCACCCAAAAAATAATCGAAGAGCAGAAAAAATCTAATTCGAAATAATCTGTTTGTGATATAATAGGTCAAAAGATGGATACGGTAAAAAGAATTCTGATTATATCCTCGGATAGCCAGTTAAACGATGTTCTTCGTTTTTGTTTTGACGGCTGGGGCTATGAGGTATTTGTGCGAGAATTTTCCCAGCCCGAAGATATTGGAAAAATTAAAAGAATATCTCCTGATGTAATCGTGGTTGACATTCAGTTTGCCCGCAAAGAACACCTGGCTATCTGTCGGCAACTAAAAGAGAACTTTGCTACCGCCTTTACTCCAGTTATAACTTTAATTAACAAACGTCAGCTGCGGGCACAACTGTTGAGCTTAAAACAAGGCGTGGATGATTATCTTATTAAGCCTCCGGATCCACTTGATCTGCGTATCAGAATCGAGATGGCTACCCGTAGAGCTCAACACAGTATCTATGCTAGCTCTTTAACCGGACTGCCAGGAGCTAAAATCTTTGAAGATGTTTTGAACGAGAAGTTTAAAAAAGGTAACCCTTTTTCGTTTGCCTACTTAGATATTGACAATTTTAAATCATTTAATGATGCCTACGGTTACCGTAAAGGCGATGGGGTAATTCTTCATACTGCCCATTTAGTAATTAGCGCGGTAAAGGCTTCCGGCAATCATGATGATTTTATCGGCCATATCGGAGGAGACGATTTTGTCTTCATCAGCACCCTTGATAAGTATAAGGCAATCTGCGATAACTTCATTGAAACTTTCGAGAAAGTCATTCCTTTCCATTACTCAGAAGCTGACCGAAATCAAGGTTTTGTGGTAAGCCGCGACCGAACCCGCAAGGTAATCAATACCCCTTTAATGACTATTTCAATTGCCGTAGTTAACCGTGAATACACTTCCAATATTAACAATATGATCCAACTCAATGAAAAGGTTGCTGAAATAAAACGTTTCCTTAAAACTATACCCGGCAGTAAGTTTATGGCTGACCGCCGCGATACCAAAATAAACAAGGATTCAAAACCGGAAATTTACAGCCGAAAAAATGAAAAATTTCTTAAGCCTTTGGGACAAATATTAATTGAACGTAACAACGTATCTGGCGAGCAGCTTGACGAAGCCTTAATGATTCATTGGCGAAAAGGAATTATGCTCGGTGAAGTCTTAAAAGAGTTTGGCTTTATAACCGATGAAGAACTTACCAAGGCCTTAGATATTCAAAAAGCCAAATCGGCCTTTTTAGTATCGGAGAATTAAATTTAAGGAGGAAGTTATGGAGGAGATTTTAAATTATCGATTATTTAACAACTCGATGCTGGATTACATAGTGACAATAGCTATTTTCCTTGGCAGTTGCCTGATCATTACGATATTGAAATTTATTATTCTTAAGAAATTTAAACAACTGGCCAAAAAGACCCGCACCTCTATTGATGACTTCCTGGTTGAAACTATCGAAAAACTAGCTGTACCGTTTTTATGTCTTGCGGCTTTATATTTAAGCCTTAAAACTCTGACTTTAAACAACTATTTAAACCGCGGTTTAAATATTCTCGGCATGGCGGTTATAACTTTTTTTGCGGTTCAGTTAATCATCCGCCTGCTTAACTACGGACTGGATGTTTATTGGCGAAAAGCAAAACGAAACGAAGGCTTAAAACGTAGCTTAACTGGCATACTGAAAGTTGCTAAATTTAGCATCTGGGTTTTAGCGGTTATTTTTTATCTTGATAATCTAGGATTTAAAATCTCAACTGTTATTGCGGGTTTAGGTATTGGCGGCGTAGCTATTGCTCTGGCAGCCCAGGCAATCTTAGGCGATCTTTTCAGCTATTTTTCGATTATTTTTGACCGCCCCTTTGAACTCGGTGATTTTGTTATTATCGGTGATCTCTTAGGCACAGTAGAACATATCGGAATTAAGACCACCCGGATTCGTAGTCTCGGTGGAGAACAATTAGTTTTTTCTAACTCTGACCTCACTGGCTCGCGGCTCCGCAACTACAAACGAATGCAAAAACGAAGGGTGGTTTTTAAGCTTGGAACTACCTATGACACACCGATTTCTAAAGTTAAAGAAATCCCAGTAATTATTGAAAATATCATTAAAGGGGTTAAAAATGCCACTTTTGACCGGGCTCATTTTTTCTCCTACGGAGATTTTAACCTTATTTTTGAAGTGGTTTATTATGTCTTAACCGGTGATTACAACAAATACATGGATATCCAACAAGAGATTAACTTTGGAATCAAAGAGGAGTTTGAGAAGCGGAAAATTGAATTTGCTTTTCCGACCCAAACCGTACATTTGGTTAAATAAAAGTCTAAAAAGAACGCTTTTACAATATATAATATATACTCCGGGTTGAATTAGTGTCTAAAATATTGTATAATTAAGGTGCCGATAAGGGCAAACCTGGCGAAAGCCAGGGGCGCAAAGCTGAACAGGCCTAAGGCAGCCCTAGAAAGTTTTGGGTTCGTAAAACTCTCCAAAACGCAACGCTCCCCAACTTTACGAACCAACGATTTAGAGCTGTTAAGGTGGCTGAGTTGCCGGTAAGCATACCGAGGGCCCTTGTCGGCCTTTTCTTTATGAACCCCTACTTAATTGCTGTTTTAGCCATCCTGATTGGTAATTATCTGATAAGATCTACTGTCGAAATTTTAAACCTGTCAGCAATAGAGTTTAACTTACCCCGGGAATTCAAGGGCTACTATGATCCTGAGACCTACCGCAAGTCGCAAAAATATCTTAAAGAAAATACTAGTTTCAATCTGATTCGGGATACGGTATTTTTAGCGATAATTCTGATTTTTATTTTAAGCGGCGGGTTTAACTTTGTTGACCAGTTAGCCAGAAGACTTAATTTAAACCTGGTGTTAACTGGCTTGGTCTTTGCCGGAATTATAGTCTTGGGATTTCAGATTTTAGGTATTCCTTTTTCAATATACCGTACTTTTGTTATTGAGGAAAAATACGGATTCAACAAAACTACTCCTAAGACTTTTAGCAGTGACCTAGCCAAAACCTGGATATTAATAGCTATAGTTGGCGGCATACCTTTAGCTACTATTATCTGGTTTTTTATGAATACAGGCCAATGGGCCTGGATCTGGTGTTGGTTAGGAATAATTATTTTTGTAATCTTTCTGGTTTTTATTTACCCGGTAGTAATTATGCCTCTTTTTAATAAGTTCACTCCTCTGGAGCAAGGAGAACTAAAAAACGCGGTTACCGATTATGCTAATTCCCAAAACTTTAAACTGAAAGGCATATTTAAAATAGACGGATCCCGTCGCTCTAGCAAGTCCAATGCTTTTTTTACTGGTTTTGGCAAATCGCGGCGAATCGCTTTGTTCGATACTTTAATCCAAAAACATAGCCCTGAAGAAATCGTCTCAATCCTGGCCCACGAAGTAGGCCACTACAAAAGAAAACACATAATCAAGCGACTCTTTTTTTCAATGTTGGTTAAAGGATTGATGCTTTTGCTGCTCTCTTTGTTTATAAACAACCCCGGATTGTTCAAGGCTTTTAAAATGGAGGAGCTATCGGTTTATGCCAGCTTGATTTTGTTCTGCTTTCTCTATACGCCGATTAACTTTGTTCTATCAATCGGAGCTAATGTGATTTCCCGAAAGCATGAATATGAAGCTGACCGCTATGCTGTAACTAGCTATCCTAAACCAGAAGCTTTTATATCAGCCTTGAAACGCTTAACCGTAAACAACTTATCTAATTTAACTCCGCACCCCTTAAAAGTGTTTTTGGATTATAGTCATCCACCAGTATTAAACCGAATTAAGGCTATCCAGAAGGCAAAATAGCTAAAACCGCTTGTTAGTCAAAAAAATGGCTTTAAAATGCCTCTATTTGGGCCAAAAATGGTCCTATTTTAGACGATGCCTCTACAGTATATATAATATGTGGCCTAGAATAAAAGTGGAAAAATCGACCAAATAAAGCTAAAAATATGCCAACTTACATTCTCCATGTAGATATGGATGCCTTTTTTGCCGCTATTGAGCAGCGGGACAACCCGGCCCTTCTAAACAAACCAGTAATTGTCGGTGCTGACCCTAAGGCAGGTAAGGCCAGAGGGGTAGTTTCAACTTGCTCTTATGAAGCCCGTAAGTTCGATATCCATTCCGGTCAGCCAATATCAACTGCCTACAAAAACTGCCCTAAAGGAGTATTTCTTCCGGTAAACATGAAAAAATATCATCAGGTATCCGATGAAATTTATAAAATCTTCTATGAGTTTACACCAAAAGTAGAGCCAGTAAGCATTGATGAGGCTTTCTTAGATGTTAGCGGAAGCCTTCATCTCTTTGGCAGCCCTAAAAAAACCTGTCAACTGCTTAAAGAACGAATTAAAAACCAGACCCGACTCACTGCTTCGGTTGGTTGTGCTCCGACTAAAATGGCTGCTAAGATAGCCTCGGATCTTAAAAAACCGGACGCCTTAGTTATGGTTGACGAGGATAATTTGATCCAATTTCTCCATCCTTTGGATATTGGAAAGATCCCCGGACTCGGCAAAAAAAGTTCAGCGGTTTTTAAACAGCTGGGTATAAATACTATTGGTGATTTAGCCAGGAAAGACCCAGCTGAAATATTAGAAATCTTCGGCCAAAACGGTCAATATTGGTGGGGGTTAGCTCAAGGCATTGATCAACGCCAAGTTCAAGCCAGTGACCAGATAAAATCAATAAGCCATGAGATTACCTTTGAAAAAGATACTCAAGATAAACAGCTAATTCAGGATACTCTGATAGTTCTCTGCGAGAAGGTTTCCCGGCGCCTGCGTATGCAGGGCCTAAAAGCAAAAACTATAACTTTAAAAATACGCCTCAAAGGTTTTAAAACCTATACCCGTTCTTTAAGTCTGGCTTCAGCTACTAACTTTGTCGATATAATGTACAAGGTTGTTAAAAAGCTTCTTGTGGATTTTGGCCTTGATCAAAGGAAGCTGCGCCTTCTGGGAGTAAAAGCCTCAAACTGTATAGACTCAAATATTAAAGACAGTTTGCTTGAGGGGGAGAAGGATAAAAAAAAGGAAAAAATTCATCAGGCAGTTGATTTAATCAAGGAAAGATTTGGCGAAGGAGCTATCCATCGGGCAAAAAAATACTTCTAAAAATACAGCATAATTCTTGAGATTAAACAGTTCTTATGATATTATAAGGTACTTAAAAGGAGGTGTTAGATGATAGCAGTACTTATAATTTTAGGAGTATTAATTTTAATTCCGGTTTTTCTCTATAATAGCCTGGTAGGCAAGAAAAACCAGGTTCAAAATGTGTTTGCCAGTATTGATGCTTTACTTAAGAAAAGATACGACCTTATTCCCAACCTGGTTTCAACCGTAAAGACCTATATGCAGCATGAAAAAAGCACCTTAACTGAAATAACCGAGATGCGGGCCAAGGCTGTATCCGGCAATCTCTCTGACGATCAAAAAGTTGAGCTGGACAACAAAATCACCAAGACGTTAGGCGGAATAATGGTTGCTGTTGAAAACTACCCTGACCTTAAGGCTAATCAGAACTTCTTACAGCTTCAGAAGACCTTAAATGAAGTTGAGGAACAAATCTCAGCAGCCCGACGGGCCTACAACGCTACAGTTACTGACTACAACAATAGCGTAGAGATGTTTCCGACCAATATCATGGCTTCAATGATGAACTACAAACGTAAACAAGTATTTGAAATTCCCGAAAAAGAACGTAAAAACGTCAACGTAAAGGATCTCTTTAACCAGTAAGCTAATTAGATCGTAGACTAAAGAGACAATGAAATCCTTTAACGATCTATTACAATACTACAAAACCACGCTGCTTCCGGAATTAAAAGTTCTCGAAAAACAGAGAATTGAAACCCGCAACAAAATACTCTATACGGCTTTAATAGTCGCACCCATCGCCTTACTGATAATTCTCCTCGATAAAGAGTTGATTTTCTTTATGGTAATTTTAGGCTTCATTGTCCTAGCTGGGGCAGGCGCCTTTTTTTCCCGCAAATACGTAAGTAATTTTAAAGTCGGTATAATTGATAAAATCGTCGAATTTATCGATAAAGATTTAAATTACAGTAAAGACGGTTGCATCTCTCAGGCTCTGTTTGTTGAAAGTGATATCTTTAGGCACCGAATAGACCGCTACCGGGGAGATGACTATGTATCGGGAAAACTCGAACAAACCCAGGTAAAATTTTCCGAAATCCATGCTCAGTACATAACCCGGAACAGCAAAGGTCGGACTCAGCATCATACCATATTTAAAGGTTTATTTTTCGCAGCTGATTTTAACAAAGCTTTTAAAGGTAAAACTATTGTTTTACCGGATACTGCCGAGCGGCTTTTTGGCGGTTTGGGGACCATGCTTCAATCCTGGAATAAAACCCGGGGCCAACTTATAAAGTTGGAGGACCCTGAATTTGAAAAATCTTTCGCTGTTTACGGCGATGATCAGATTGAAGCCCGTTATATCCTTTCAACCAGCCTGATGAAACGGATAATGGATTTTAAAAAGAAAACCAACAAGAGGATTTACCTTTCCTTTGTAAACTCTAAACTATTTGTGGCCATACCTTACAGCCGAAATCTTTTTGAACCGCGTATTTTCAAAACTCTTCTTGATTTCACGCCGATTAAGCAGTATTATGAAGATCTAAACGTTGCCGTAGGCATAGTGGAAGATCTTAATTTAAATACCCGTATCTGGAGCAAAAGTTAAAGGAGGTGACTGGTATGCTAGGTTATGCTATGTTGATGAAAGCTATCGGTTTGGTAGTGGTGAGCTTTTTTGTACTTTTAGGGGCTTCTAAAGCTGACTCTTCAAAATTGCAAAAGTTCGGACGGATTTTAGCGTTTACCCTTTGGCTATTAGCTATCTGTTCAGTAGTTAGTGCGCTTTTTAGTACTCTGGCTGAGGCAAAATATGAAAAGTATATGATTTCACCTAAATACAAAACATCAAAAAGAATGTACAAGCAGCATTTTAAAATGCAGCCATACCAGAAAATGCATCAACGTTAATGCTAAGTAAAAGGAGGCTAAGCTATGAAAATTAGCGTCCAAAAGATAAGAATTTTCAAAATGCGAAACCGCAAAGGC
>CAZFML010000021.1:0-14629 GCA_964519975.1 uncultured Planctomycetia bacterium | reverse complement strand
AAATTAAATTATTTAAAGGGTCTGCCTCATCCTGGCCAACAGGGTATATTCAACTTCTTCATCGGTTTCTAAATCAACCAACTTAACTTTTGAGCCGATGTAAGCTTTATCCGAATCTACAGCAGTTTCATCGATTATCTCAACCCGGCTGAGCTTGTCTTCTAACTCAGCAACTCTCTTTTCATTGTTAGCCATTGCTTCTTTAGCCGAGTGGTATTCAGCGTTCTCCTTTAAATCCCCCAAAGAACGGGCATGCTCTATTGCCTTTGAAATCTCTTTTCGCTTTGTCTTTTTTAAATACTCTAACTCTTCAACCAGCCTCTCGTATCCTTTTCTGGTTAGATAGACTCTTTTCATAATAACTAACTCCTTCAACTAAATACCAGCCAACTACCTATAAAATCAGCGTAGAACAGGCTTAAAAAGGTTACCACCAATCCGGCTAAAGCTACGCCGATAGCAATCGCCAAGGCGGCCTTTTTTATTTTCATCTCAAACAAGGTGGCGGCAACTGTTCCAGTCCAGGCTCCGGTTATCGGCAAAGGTATAGCCACAAACAAAACCAACCCCCAGAAACCCCATTTATCAACAATCTTTGACTTTCGTTCCACCCTCCTAAACCACCAGCTAAAAAACCTACCGAAAAATCTTAAGTTCTGAAGCTGATCAAAAAAATATTTAAAGAAAATAAGCAAAGGCAATACCACCAGTAAGTTACCAAACAACGATAAAAAATATACCTCTAGCGGCGGAAGATTAAACTTCAATATCCCTAAAGGTATAGCCAACCTTAGTTCAAAAATAGGGAGAGTAGCCACTAAAACAGTAGTTATTTTTCCAGAAAATATTCCGGCTAAAAATGCAAAGATTTTACTCTTTAAACCCATATCTACCGATTAAAGGTACAAAAACACAACTGCAGATTCTTTCTTCCCTAATCTGCTCTTCAGAAACTTTATTTAAAACCGTGAGTTCCTGGCTAAACCCTCCGCCTAAGGGAAGGACTAGCCTGCCGCCTATGGCAAGCTGATCAATTAATGGCTTTGGCATAGAGCCGGCTGCGGCAGTTACAATAATCCTCTCATAAGGAGCATGTTCTGGCCAACCCAAAGTTCCATCGCCGACCTTTATTGTGGCCTCAAAACCTAAGGAGCTTAAGAGTTCTTTGGCCCGATCAGCTAACTCCGGAATGCGTTCAAGACTATAGACTCTGGCTCCTAAAGCCGAAAGAATTGCCGTCTGATAACCACTACCGGTTCCTACTTCTAAAACTTTCATCCCGGGAGAAATTTCAAGCTCCTTAGTCATTAAAGCTACTATGTAAGGCTGGGAAATTGTCTGGCCACAACCTATAGGAAGTGGATAATCGCCGTAGGCGCTAGAAATTTGTGCCTCGGGAACAAAACAATGCCGCGGCACCGTTTTAAAAACATCAAGAATTTCTTTATCGCTTATGCCGCGGCGATAAATCTGCTCGGAAACCATACGCTCTCTTGATTTTTTAAAGTCGGCTTGCTTCACTTCTTTACTCTGGATATAAACTTTATGAACCGCAAAGTGTCTCTAAGGGGACGAATTTTACTTTGAGGATTTGCGAAATATATACTTCGCACTGGCATGCTTTTTATATCAAAACCTAAGTTAGCGGCTTTAATCAGAATTTCGGATTCAATCTCAAACTTTTTAGTCTTGATGGCTATTTTCTCTAAAACTTCCCGTTTGATCATCCGAAAACCACACTGAGTATCAGGAATATCCTGGCCAGTTATTTTGGAAATAAGCCAAGACATAAACCGATTAGTAATAATCCTAATATAAGGCATACCTGAAGGGTTGTTCATCCGATTACCAACCACAAAAGAGTTACCCCCCTTTGCTTCTCTAAGAAATTGATCTATATCATCGGGGCTATGCTGTCCATCAGCATCCATAGTTATCAAATAATCAAAATCTTCATTGGCTAAAAGATAGCTAATCCCCTTTCTTAAAGACACACCTTTACCGAGATTTTTTTTACTGCGTATAACAACATCGGCCCATTTTTTTGCAACCGCATAAGTTTCATCTATTGAACCATCATCGATCGCTAGAACCGAAATCTCTTTGTCTTTTAACGTTTTAAGCGTTTCAGCAAAGGCCCTTCCTTCATTATATGCCGGAATAATAACCCAAATCTTCATAAGCTTTAATTGGCTTCAGAAAGCCAGTATCGATTAAACATATACCACTGATCAGGATATTGTTTCAGATATCTCTCCAAAACAACTGTATATTCTTTTATTAAGACAGTTTCATCATATTCGGTGTTTTCATCTAAAAAAATTGGCTTTTCAAAAGTTAAATGATAAAAGTATTTGTCAAATCTTATAAGAAATGCCGGAACAATCGGAGACTTGGTCTTTAAAGCAAAAAAAACAGCCCCCCGGGGAAGTTGGGCATAACGTGAGAACATTTCAGTCTTTATTCCGCCTTCGGCAAAATCTCTATCTCCCAGCAAAGCCAATATCCTTCCGGTCTTTAAGGCTGAAAAGCAGCCACGCACCGAAGCTCCGGTGGGAATCACCTCTATACCCACCATATTACGCCGCCGATCAAAAAAGTCGTTTACCCGTCTATCACGATGAGGAAGGGCAACCGCCGAAACCGGATAGCCCAAAAGCGAAGTCACTGCTCCGGCCAGCTCATAATTTCCCAAATGAGCTGTGAGGGCTATGACGCCTTTATGTTCAGCCAAAGAAGAATTCAAATTATCTAAACCGCTTACCTTTACATATTTTTTTAAAAATTTCTCATCTAACTTAGAATAACGAAAAAAATCAGTTAGATAATAAGCGAAATTTATAAACACCTTCTTTACTTGACGCTTTCTTTCTTTTTCCTCAGGTATAATCGCCGCTAGATTATAGTTTACAGACTGACGGTCTTTAGGCGATATATAAAAATTTAGCAGAGCACTAAACTTTGCTATCTGGTAACAAACCTTACGAGGAAAAATTGACGCAACCAGATTCCCTAAAAGGAAAAGATAATACATTAACTAATTAACTCCCGAATTAAACCAACTATTCGCAGAGAAGCATCAATGAATGAATGCTCTTTTGCCCGCTCTCGGAAGCAATACATATCTTTAGGATTGTTAAGAAGACTGCCGGCAACTTCGGCAACCTCTTCGGCCTTATCTACCTTAGCTATTGCCTGAACTCTATTGAGGTAATTAACGTTTCTTTCTTCTTGCCCAGGGATGGGGTGAGTAACAATGATACATAGTCCTTTAGCTAAACTTTCAGAAATAGTTATCCCTCCGCCTTTAGTAATAATAATATCTGAAAAATCCATTATTTTATATATCTCATGGGTGTAGCCAAATACAAAAATTGGTCTCTTAAAAACACTTTTGTGCTTTGAAAACCATTCATAAAGCTTCTTGTTTCGGCCGCAGACAACTATAATCTGAAAATTAGAGTCTAGGCCGTCTAGCTGTTGGGCAATAAATTTTATCGGCCCCAATCCTAAACCTCCACCCATGATTAACACCGAGGATAGATTTTTAACAAAACCTAACTCCTGGCTGATTTCTTCTTTAGGATAACTACGAAGAAATTTTACCGAAATAGGTATTCCCAAAACTTTTATCTTGTAAGAGTCAACTCCTTGCTCTATCAGAACCTTCCGGGCCTCCTGACAGGCAACAACATATCTATCTACGCAAGGATGGACCCAAAACCGATTAGGATGATAATCGGTCACAATAGCAACCAAAGGGGTAGTTAAGCCTTTACTTTCCTTAAAATCGGCAATTAAACCGCAAGGAAATGCTTGAGTGGCTACAAAACAGTCTGGTCGGGATTCTTTGATCAAATGATTTAACTTTCCAAAACTAATCTTGTGAACAAACTTACGATAAGGAATCAGGGCTTTTATGACCTTGCGACGATCATAAGCCTTGCCCCAAAGATGCGGGAAATGCTTTATGGTTAACATGTAGGCAAAGTCAACTACCTTTTCTCCCCGAGGATAAAAATGCCCTAAACCATTTAAGGTTATAACATCTATGCTTGGATCTTTGAAAAGAAGGGCTTCTTTGATACTTTGAGCAGCTTTACTGTGGCCGCCGAATTCAGAAATATGTAATATAGTTACTCTTTTCATCAGTAAATAATATCACAATCAGTTGATAGGGTAAATATCTTTATGAAAATAAGGCCCGGGCCAACAACTATATAAGATCAAGATAATCTTTACCCTCGGTCAAAGGGTTAAGTGCGTATCGTATATTCATATTTTTAACTTGGCCTAAATCTATAACTTCTCCCGATTTCTCAGATACAACCTCAACTTTAGGCCGATAGATGTCCTCCTCGTTAACCTGGCGCACTATACCGACTCTTGAATCACTTAGGCGCACTATCGTTCCCTTGGGCCAAAGTCCGATTATCTTAAAAAATTTATCTAAAAGCTTGGGAGGAAATTTAGCCCCCTTTTGTCTATTCATTATTTGGTAAACTATTTCCGGAGGATAATCTCTTTTATAAGAACGTCGCTGAGTAAGAGCGTCATACTCATCACAGATATTGACAATTAAAGAAGCTAAGTGGGGTTTGCGGGAAAAAGCAACCGGAGGATATCCTTTACAATCCCACCCCATATGATGCTCAAAAGCGACAACTGCCGGTAAAACTCCCACCTTAGCAGTATGGGCTATAAGAATATCTGCCCCCAGCATAGTGTGACTCCTAACTTTAGCAAACTCCATATCTTTCAATCTTCCTGATTTTTGGATTATTTTTCGGGAAATAAAAAGTTTTCCTACGTCATGCAAAAGCGCAGCCGACCCGATATTAAGACACTCCTCGCGCCCTAACCCTAACTTTTGTGCGAAATATATCGATAATACACTTACGTTTAAAAGATGTATAAAAGTTGAGCTATCATAAGTTTTTACTTCCGAAAGTGCTAAAAAGACCTGGTAGTTATCAGACAAATTCTCCATAATCGAATTAGTGACAAATCTTACCTTTAGAAAATCAACCGAACCCTCGTTGATTAAAGAATCCAAAGATTTAGTTATCTTATCCAAACAATCCTTATACTGGGCAACTCTACCGGGAGCGGAAACTCTTTGATCTAGGGCTTTCAATTCTAGATCTTTGATCTTGCCCACTTTAATCCTATGTATGCCGAGAGCAGATAAATACTCATTAAACCCTCCGCTCATCTGAGCCTGAGGTGCAACTAAGAGTTTGATAAAATGCGCGAGCTCTTCTTTGTGTATCCCCCTTTTAAAAGTAATTCTATCTACTCCTTTTTCCTTAAAGGCAGCGATTGCTGAACCCATTTTTTGACTGAGCTCAAAGAATATATCTTCGCCACAGGCAAACTCATTTCCGACCACACCAACGATCAGCTCGTTGTTGTTAGCTAATATGGCCTCCAAACTGCTTTGGGCCGCTGAAATAGCCTCTAAGAATTTTGGATGCTCAACCTCATAAATCCTAGCAACCTGCCAAGCTGAAAGAAGGTTACGTAAAAAATTTTCGACTTTATTACCTTCCATATTGACCTAAAATAATATTGGCTTGCCTGCGAATAGTCCGGTTCCAAAAAAGTTTGTATTGAACTAACTCCAACAAGTACTTTTTAGCTTCCAAAAAAGGTGCCGTGCTAACAAGATCCAAATTTCTCCTGATCAGGCGAGTCCGGATACCAAAGGGATTCGTTAAAGAAAGTAACTCTTCAGCCAACCTCTCGCGAACCTGAGAATGTTTAGCTAAAACCACAAAGGCCTTCTTGCGGAGAATAACCTTCTTTTCCTTTAGAATCGGAAATAGAAAACCTTCATCACAATAACTTAAATTCTGCATTGCCTCAAGGATTTCTAATTTTACAAAATCATTTGAAAAACTAAAAATTCGTTTAAAAAGTTCCAGGGCTAATGATGATTCTAGTTCTTTAATGTGGGCGATAACCTCTTTGGCAAGCTTTAGCTGCTGATTAAGAACTCTGGCCTGATGGCAAAAATGACTAATTTCCCTCTGAAAAAACTTAAAAAATATTTTAAAGGCATACTTATTGGGAACTGGTTCTTTAAAAATTTTATCAAGGTAAAATTGATAGCCATAAGAAGTGCTTTGTATTATTGAAACTAGCCTGCTAAAATCAAAATTTAACTCTTTCGAAAAAATTGCATCCTCTATAAAAGTACTTACTCTTTCATCTAGTTCCTGAAAAAAAGATTCCAAACCAGCAGCCTTAGCTCGCTTATCCTTAAAAACATCAATAAACTTATCTACATAGTCTTTATTGTTTTTTTTCAAACAATCGGAAAGCTCTGTGAATATTTTATTCATAACTCCGATAAGACGCTTGGGCTCTGACTCAAAGATTAATAAATCAATAAGCATGAGACGATAATTCCTTTGAAGATGTTCTTGATCGAAAGAATCGCCTTCAGCGAGGGAAATAGATGATAAAATTGAGGAAAGATTACGCCGATAAACCTCGGATATGTAAGAATCCTTAGGCAAGGAAAAAAGATTCTTAACTTTCTCCATGACTTCGGGATGGTCTTTAATCCATTCTTCGCGCTCTAATTGCTTAGCCAAAGAAACAGCTACTTTTTCATGATCTTCGCGCCTGATTAGCTGGGAAAACAACTCGAAATTTAACGAGTCAAACTCTTTAATCCCTTTTAAGTTGGACAATATAACTGCTGCTAAATCGCCAGCCCCTAAGTCACTAAAAATATCTTGAAGCTTGCTGATATCCAAAGACCTATCCTGGGGAACTTCAAGAATTAATTTTATAAATGAACCAAGACAGTTAACAAATTTTTCTTTATGTCTTTTACGCAAGTAATTAAAAAAATTGCCAAGCACTAACTTTAGCTCGTTTAAATCAGTAGGATCACTAAGATCAATTTGAGCCAATAGCTTTTCAAAATTGTCAGCTAAAGCCTGCAGTTTAGTAGCATCGTTATCCTCCAGACTCTTGCGTAACAGATAAAACCAACTGTATTTATATTCTGAGGTTTGATCGGCTAAAAGGCGCGAGTAATCAAGGTCTTCAGCGTTAATATGGGAAACTTTAGCCTCTTCTAAAATTGTCTGCAACCCTCCATTGAGTAAAATGTCTTTGGGGGGTGAACTGGCTTTTTGAAGAAAAATGGTTAAGTCCTCAACCGAAACTCCTATTTCTACCTTAACACTCTTTACCTTGCGTCGATGAAAGAAATTGCGCATTTCTTCAACTAAGGCTGAAGGTTTAAGCTGCTCGCCGTTGCACGACAAAAGACTATAACTAAATTCCATCTCAAACTGACGCTGTATGTTGAAAAGCTCATATGTCTTTTTTCTGAATTCTTGAGCCGACTTCAAAAAAATCGGGTGCTCGGGAAAGTAAATAGAGGCGTTGGTAAGCGCAACCCGTAAACCTTTCAAGAAACGCTCGTACTGAACTTGTTTATCCATATCAACTTCTAATTAAAATATTTACTTAGAAATATTCCTTATAAACATCGCGAATACGCTGCAGTAAAGATCTCCGTTTTTTGTAATCCAGCTCAAGAAAAGGCAACAAACCGTAACGCAAACAGCCAAAAGATGATGAACTTGCCGAATTTTCTAGCGGAGTAGCCAGCCGGCAAGGAACACAGTTTCTTAAGAATCTATAAAATCCTTCTTTTTCGGTTAATTTACCGAGAAAAGAAAAAATAAAATCATCTCCCCCAATCTGTTGTTTTATTGGTTCAAGGATATTGGTTATTTCGCTTCGAATATAATCTTTTATGAACAAATTCATGGTCTGAGTGCTCAAATTTATATATCCGCCTTCCTTTTTTATGGTGATTTCCTTAAAGTAGGGTATTTCCTTAAAAGAAATATAGCGTTCGAATAACTCCTCAGTTAAAGAGAAATCCAAAAAAAACCTTCTGGCTAGTTTCTCGATTAAATGCTTTAGGCTAAAATCTGTATTTCCCAATATAATGAAATCGTTGTGTTTGCGAATTACAGAATTGCTTTTTTGATAGTCGCAGCGCATAACTACCTGAGGAATATCCCTTTTTTTAAAAACCGAAGCGTAGGTGCTTATCATAGAAGAGACAAAACCGATAAAACCCCTACCAAAATTATCGAAAGTATCTTCTATTTCCTTGTAAATTTTATCCTTTATACTTACCAGCAGTGACTTAACTTCTAGCTTTTTTGCCCAGACGCCAAAGGGGGGATCAAGATAATCTGTACCGCGCAAACTATAATTAAAGGTTATATTATGAATACCATAATCATCCCAATCGAGAAATTTATCCTCAAGGTGTTTTTTAACAAAGTTTATGTCGAAAGCTGAAATTCTCTTTTTACCCCTCAAAGGCACAATATCGGTAACGATTCTTGTGTTAGTAAGACCCTCTGGCACTTCAAAGAAAACCTTATCGATCTTTAAACAGTAACGCTTCTCAATATCCCCTAGAGCTTGATTGATTATTTCAGCGTTATCTTTAATAGAATTAAAAAAACTGTCAGACTTTTGCGGCAGAACTAGGGTCTGGGCCTCAAGAAATTTAAAAGAAGGCTTCTTGAGGCGACAGAAAGAAAAAAATGCCTTATTCTCATCTATTACAACTGCACATGCACCCTTCATACTCAATCAGCTTAAAGCCTTTAGCGGTTAAGCCCTACGTAGACTTCCTTGTAGCGTAAATCAATATATTGTATAAGATTCAGCTTGTCTTTAAACTTTACCTTAACCACATTTTCAAGAAGTGAAATCTTTCGCGAAAAATCACTTTTACCGATAATGACCTTGATCTTTTTGTTAAAATTACCTTCCCTTATTAAGAGTTTTTTCGGCTCAATCATAAAATATAAAGCCTCAGGCTGAGTGGCGTTTATTGAACTTTTACCTAAGGTATCAAGAATATTGCTCTTTCGTAAATTTGAAACAAGGTCAAAAACATAAGCTAGGGCTTGATCAGATATTCTATAGCCTTTCCTAAAAAGCCGCCAGTCACTACCTATTTCTGCAACAATTAAATCGTCAAATTCGGAAGTCGAACCATCAGCAATAATTACCCCCTCTTTATCTAAAGGGTAAAACTTTCGGCCCTTTATCTGAATATAAGCTATCCTTTTTTTTACCTTAATGATTAAATCAGAAGGGAATCTTTTTAAAATAGATACGTCCTTGTATTCAGGATTTTTCTCTAGAATTAAGCTGGCGATCTCTGCTATGTCTAGACTAAATAAAGACTTTCCTTCGATCATCTCTTCAATCTTTGGATTTAATTCGACATTTGAATTTATATTTTGAAGCTTTACCCTAAATAGGTCTGAACTATAAACAAGATAGCCTAAACTGCCGAATAAAGCTAAAAACATAAACAGAAATGCGCCGCTCCAAATGACTATCGGGTTTGGTCTAAATTTAAACTTCTTAAATTGCTTAAATCTTTTGCGCTTTCGACGTCCCATACGGTTTCTCCTTGAGCTTCTAGATAAATATTATACGCTTACCGCTGATCTCCTTAAAGCCAACTCAATCATTTTTAAAACTAACTCCTCGAACTCTATCGAACATACCTTGGCCGAAAGCGGAAGCAGGCTATGAGAAGTAAGGCCGGGTATAGAGTTAACTTCTAAGACATAAGCTCCTCGTTTATTGTCCAGACGCTAATCAACTCGCGAAAAATGTTTACAGCCTAAAGCCCGGTGAGCTGATAAGCTTAAATTCTGGATATCTTGATAGGTAGCGCTCAGCAGCTTAGCTGGAGCAATGAACTCGGTTAAGCCATCTGAATATTTCGCAGCAAAATCGTAATGACCTCGTTTAGGAATAATTTCGACTATGCCTAGAGGCTGCTGATCAAGAATTCCCACAGTTAATTCCCGACCCTCAATGTATTCCTCAACTAAAACAATATCTTGATGATTAAAAGCCTCATCTAAGGCCGGTTTTAATTTCTGCCCCTCTCTAACAATCGATACGCCTAAGCTCGAACCAGAACGATAAGGTTTAACTACTAAGGGACAGGCTAGTTTAAGGGAAATTTTACTATTTTGCGAAAAAACCTGAAATTGAGGAGTAGAGATACCTGATTGCTTAAACCGCTCTTTGGCTAAAGGCTTATTCATCGCCAGAGAGCTAGCTTCGGGATCCGATCCGGTATAAGCAATGCCTAGATCTTGCAGTATTTGCTGAATGCCGCCATCTTCACCAAACTCCCCATGCAAAGCTATAAAAACAACACCTAAATCTTTAGAAACAAGAAGCTCTTCTAACTCTTTTCTCTGGGAACTTTGGATATCGATAAAAACCGCCTCCAACCCTCTGGCCGATAAGGCCTTGTAAACCTGGTTAGCCGAAATTAAGGATATCTCTCGCTCCGGAGATACGCCTCCGCCTAAAACTCCTATCTTAATATTTTTTAAATCCAACGCTTAACTTCCTCTTCTAGAATTATACTATATTTTTTATAAACCTCACTCTTAATTTTAGTAATTAGATAATCAACGTCTCGATACCGGGCTCTTCCTCTATTCAGAATAAAATTAGCATGCTTAAAAGAAATCTGAGCATCTCCTTTCTGAAAACCTTTGAGGCCGCAAGAATCAATAAGTAAACCGGCTGGCTTGAGGCTAGGATTCTTAAAAATGCAGCCGCAACTAGGGTAGTTAAAATCCTGGCTAGTGAGCCTGTGTTGGAACAGTCGCATTAACTGTTGCCTTAAATTTTTTGATTCCGATAAAGAGAAACGAGCCCAAAGGATGGTTTTTCCCTCTAGAGATGAAGATCTATAGCCAAAGATTAAATCTTCCTTTTTTAGCTTTTGAATATTTCCCTTTGTATCGGCTAGACAGACCTCAACTAAATCCGAAGAAATATCCCGGCCATAAGCTGAGGCATTCACTGCCAGCAAGCCTCCGATTGTAGCTGGGATACCGACTAAATTCTCTAATCCTGATAAATTATATCTTAAACAATAATTAACCACTGAAGCTAGGCTAGTTGCTGCTCCCACCTCTAGAAAGGTATCCTTTCGCTTTATGTAATTAAACTTTTGACCTAACTTTACTACCGCTCTCTCAATCACTGAATCGTTAACCAAAAGATTGGAACCGTTACCTAAAAGATACCAAAAAGAGCTAAACTTAAACAAAACCTTGCGTAGGTCAGAAAGGCTGTTAACCACAAAAAAGTATTTTGCCTTACCGCCTATCTTAATAGTAGTATGGTTTTTTAGCTCAACAAATCGATCAACTTCTGTTTTGTTCAAACTCATAAATTAACCTATCAACCAGAATATTAATATCGCCGGCCCCTAAGCTCAAAAACAGATCTCCTTTAGCTAGCTCTTGCCAGCTGCGTTTAAAAATTTTATCCCGCGGCAGATATTCAGCTTCAACCGAAGACTGTTTGCCTATTTCGCGAGCAAGACCTTCCGCGTCTAGACCTTCTATAGCTGGTTCGTGAGCGCTGTATATGTCAGTTACAAAGACCTTGGCAACTTTACTAAAACAACTGCTGAATTCACTAAACAATAAATTTATCCGAGAATAACGATGCGGCTGAAAGAGAACAAAGATCCGCCCCGACCCAAGCAAGCTAGCGGCTTTAATAACTGCCTTTATCTCGGTGGGATGATGGGCGTAATCATCAATAAAGGTTACGCCTTTGGCTTTGGCTTTTAACTGAAACCGTCTTTTTGTGCCTCGGAAACCCTCTAAGGCTTCAGCCGCCCTTTTTAAATCCTGGTCAATATACCAAAGATAAGAAAAGACAGCTAAACTATTTAAACAGTTATGCTCACCGACTAAAGGAAGCTTTAGAGAAGTAACTAGCTTTCCGCCTATAAATAAATCGAAACAGCTATATTGCTGCTCAAACTTAAAATTGCGCCCCTGAACTTGATTGGAATCTCCCCAGCCAAATTTTATTCCACCAACTTGATCAATAATTTTAGCCAGATCAGGCTGATCCCCCCAACCAAATACTTTGTCTTTCGTCTCTAAGGCAAATTTTAAAAAACTCTCGTTTAATCCTTCCATGGTTTGATAATAGTCTAAATGCTCCCGGTCAATATTGGTAATTATTGAAACTCTCGGACGATAGCAAAGAAAACTTCCGTCACTTTCATCGGCCTCGATCACGCAGTGCTGACCTCCCCACCAGGCGCTGCGAGAATAGTTAAGAGGTAACCCCCCTAAAAATACTGTAGGTTCATATCCTAAAAAAGTAAGCAAATAACTTAATAGAGCCGTGGTTGTGGTTTTTCCATGACTACCAGCTATGGCTATTGTTTTTTTATCCCGACAAAGTTCAGCTAAAAGCTCGGCTCTTTTTAAAATACGTATACCTCTTTTTCTAGCCTCGGCTATCTCGGGGTTGCTTTCGTTTATTGCTGAAGAATACCCTAAAATCTCGGTATCTCCTGATAGTTGATCTTTATTATGGCCGATAAATACCGAAACTCCCAAATTTTGAAGCATTCTAACGTAGTGACCTTCCTGTGAGTCTGAGCCGCTAACCTGAAACCCTCTCTCCTTAAGCAACAAGGCTAGCCCGCTCATCCCTACCCCGCCGATTCCCACTAAATGAACTTTTTTTACTTTAGATAAAATTTCATCCATTGCTTCTCCAGTTCTTCGATACTCCGGCAGTCACGAAAAGACCTCTCTATGGCTTTATTGATTTTTTCGCCGCGCTTAAGATAAGAAAGAAAACGGGAAAAATTATATTTACCATAGCGTTCGATAAAAAAATTAACAATCGAAAAAGACTCAACATAAAACAGACTAGCATAATCAGACGATTTCTTATGCAATCCTTTAGGGTTAAGGTTTAGTAAATCTGATATCGGTATATGTTTATTGTTTTTAATGGCCGTTTTTAACCCGGGAATTCTACCCTGATAGAACTGACCACCGTATTTATCTTCGATATAAACAGCAATGCCTTCGTCTAGCCAGCTTGGCAACTGAGCCCGGCCTAAGTACTCATGAAGAATAATGTGAGTTAACTCGTGAATAAAAATAGCGTTAAAGCGGTTTTGATCGGGATAGGTGTAAATTATCTTAGCCAGATAGTTAACGCAAGCTCCCGACCAAGACGAACAACCAAATCTACTAAGATAACTTTCCCGATCTTTAGCGATAAAAACTTTTGCCCGATTATCCCATAACCAAAGCTCATCACGAATGAGGTTAAACTCTTGAGTAATTATCCGGTAGAACTTCTCAGACACATTCTTAATCTTATAAACGTAATCTTTAGAAACTTCCTCCTGATAACGGATTACAAAATGGCTAGAACGCAACTCTAAAAAATCGCTATCGTCAACCGCTAGAACAGCCGGGCTAAAAGTAAAGTTTAATACGGTAACTACATTAACAATAGGGGCTAAGATCGAGATCTTCAAATCCAACTCCCAATTTAATCGCAGCTGCATTATCAGCTAAGTTACTACGCAAATTCTCATCAGTAATGAGACTCTCTAAAAGACAGCTAAAATTCTGAAATGAAAAATCATCTTCCAAGCACAAAAGAACGGCACCGTTTTTTTGAAAATAACGGGCGTTTTCTACTTGATGGCCAGAGCCGCCAGGATGAGGCAGAAGAACTGCTGCCAATTGATAGTAGGAAATTTCGGCCAAACTCGAAGCTCCGGCCCGCGAAACCACCAGGTCAGCTGCACTGTATAAAAGTTCAACATTATAATAAAAATCCCGAACAAAGCTTTTGTGCTCTATTTTATTATATTTCTGGCTAATCTCCAAGAACTTATCTTTGCCGGTTAAATGTATCACTTGACAGGCACCTTTGAACTTCTCGATGAAATTAAGGAAAACTTGATTGACGAAGCTTGAGCCCTGGCTACCCCCGCAACAGAAGACAACCGGTTGGCGATCAAATCCAAGTTCTTTACGGGCAGCCGATTTTGAAAGTTTTTTTAAATTCTTCCTTAAACGCCCCCCAGCAAAAACAGCCTTCTCTAAAAACACCCCTTCTTGAAAACCGCAAACTACTTTCTTGGCAAATCTAGAAAGAACTTTATTGGCTCGACCTAGGCTGAAATTTAGTTCATAAAGAGTTGTTTCTATCGAAAGCAAGCTACTAAACAATATTAAAAAAAAACTATCTCTTCCGCCAAAACCGATAACCTTCTGAGGTCTTAGCCTTAAAATGATGTAAATCGCTTCAAAGAACCGCCAAAAACCTTCAATCGGCAAACAACGAAACCGGAAATATTTACCAAAAGTAAGGTAGCCTTGACTTTGAACATATTTTTTAAGAAAACCTGAGCTTAAAAAAAAGTAAATTTCTTTACTATCTTCAAAGCCGGAAAGCTGCGAACTCTGCCTTATCTTATCAGCAATACTTAAGGCCGGGAAAATGTGCCCTGCACTTCGTTCACAAGCAAATAAAATTCTCATTTTTCTAGTCTAGTTATACGTGAAGCATTAAAAAATAAACCTAAAAGTATATAATGTACCACTAGATTGCTGCCACCATAACTCATAAACGGCAAAGGCAGCCCCTTGGTAGGCAAAAGACCGCAACTGACACCAATATTTATAGTTATCTCCAAAAAAAATATTAAGATTACACCCCACAAAACCGCAGACCCGAAGTCGCT
>CAZFML010000020.1:9155-14833 GCA_964519975.1 uncultured Planctomycetia bacterium | reverse complement strand
AACAGGGAGGATGTTAATATGAAAAAATCATTTACCCTAATCGAACTGATCGTAGTTATTGCCATCATTGCCATCCTAGCCGCTATCATTGCTCCCAATGCTTTCAAGGCTATTGAGAAGGCAAAATTATCAAAAATGCATGCTGATTTTAAGCTGATAAAAACAGGCTTTATTACTCTTTATGCTGATGTTGGTGTTTTTCCTCTTGCCGAGGTTGCCGGACCTGGAAGCTATGGATTTTCTGATGACGGTAGTTCCGAGCCGCGGATTGACGAGACCGATTTATTGAACTCGGTTCTTTTTACTTCTGGTCAAGGATGGGACGGTCCTTATATAGAATCAGCACCAGAGCATCCTTTTGCCGGAGTTTACCGATATGACCACGACGGCGATATATATCCCGATAACGGTCCCTATGCCGGAGCGAACGTTTTCTGCTGGTTTCACCAAATGCAGGGTATGAGCAATGACAAGATGGCTCAGATAACCGAAAAACTCGATATGGCTATTGATGGCGGTGACGGATCTACCGTAGGGCTATTTCGCTACGTGCCTTTTAATGGGATATTTTATTCTATTTACACTGGTCAATAAGAAGATTCTGAAGTAAATATGAGATTTAGTTTAAATTTTATTCAGGAATTCTTAAAAGTTGATTTAAAGCCAGGGCAGTTAGCTAGAAAGCTAACCATGACTGGTATGGAGGTAGAGGGCTTTGAGCGCGTAGGTAGTGACTGGGCATTCGATATTGAAGTTACTACTAATCGCTATGACTGGCTTTCGATGGTTGGGATTTCTCAAGAAATAGCTGCTGTTTTAGGCAAAAGCTTTAAAATAAAGAAGCCTAAACTTTTAAAAGGATCACCGCTTAAAGGGCGAAAGATCATCATAGAAGACAGAAAGGATTGTCCTTATTATATCGGCCGATCAATAAAAGGGGTAAGTGTAGCTAGTTCTAGCTCCACAATTAAAAGCTTGATCATTAACTGCGGTTTAACTTCAGTAAATAATATCGTCGATATTACTAACTACTGTATGCTTAAATGGGGCAATCCCTTACATGCTTTTGATGAGGATAAGTTAGAGGGAGATATTTATATTCGCAGGGCTAAGAGGCAAGAGTCTTTTATCGGCATTGACGGCAAAGAGCGGGTTTTAGATAAAAACAATCTAGTTATTGCTGATCAGAAAAAGGTAGTTGCTTTAGCCGGGGTAATCGGCTCTAAAGACACGGAAGTTGATGAATTAACCAAGAACGTTTTCTTAGAAGCTGCTATCTTTTCACCGCTTACTGTGCGCCGTTCGCGCCGGATAGCCGGAGTTGATACTGAGTCTTCTTATCGTTTTGAACGCAGGGTAAGCCCTGACTATTTAGAGTTTGCTTCAGCTGAAAGCGCTCAATTAATAGAAAAAAATGCTAATGGAAAACTGGTAGGAGTTTCTAAGGCCGGAGCCAAACCAGTTATTTCTAGAAGAAAGATAAGTTTAAAATTAAGTAAGCTAGAAGCTTATTTAGGAACAGCTATACCAGAGGTTAAATTTAAAGTTATTCTTAACTCTTTAGGGTTTGAAACCAAGCGTAAGTCCAAAGATGAGTATTTGCTGACCTCCCCTGCCCAGCGCTTTGATATAGTTAGAGAGGTAGATGTTTATGAAGAAGTAAGCCGGATTTATGGCTACGATAAGATACCAGATAAAATTCCTTTTCTAAAGAGAAGTTTTGATTCTAAAAATGGCGGGTTTAAAAATATTTATCATTTCAATAACAGGTTAGCTAATTTTGTAGCCTTATTAGGATTTAAAGAGATTATTTCCTACAGCATTGAAGGCAGAGCTGAGTTGGGATTGCCAGAGTCTTCAGAGGTAATCAAGATAGTAAATCCTTTGCGTAAGCAGGAAAACAGTCTGCGTTCTAGTCTTTTGCCGGGAATGATCAAAGCCGCCCGCTATAATCTTAACCGTAACCAAAGCAGTTTAGGTTTTTTTGAGATCGCCCACCGGTATTTGAAGGATAAAAAAGGATTTTCAGAAACTCCGGTGCTAGCAATTGGTGTAAGTGGCAAAAAGGAAAGCTTCTTTCATCTTAAAGGAGCAGTTGAAAAAATCTTACACTACAGCAACAACCGGAACTTTAAATTTAAAGAAACCAAAGCAGCCCTTTTTAGCGATGTTTTAGAAGTTGTTGTTGAAGGTAAAGCAATAGGCTTAATTGGCAAAGTCAGTGAAAGCCTAAGAAAGCAATGCGATTTAAAAGAGAGCTTATTTTTTGCGCAGCTTGATATTAATCAGCTCATTTTAAACGCTGACCAGAAAAGATTTCAGCGTTTTAGCCCCTATCCGTTGATTTTCAGAGACGTAAGTCTTTGTCTGGATCAAGGTATAGGCTTTAAAGAAGTTGAAAAGATAATTAAAACTAAAAGCAATTATTTAGCCGGTTTAGAAATAGTTGATATTTATAAGGGTAAGGATATTTCTTCAGAAACTACTGCATTTACTTTAAGAATTTTTTATCAATCTTCGGAGAAAACTTTAACCTCTCAGGAAGTAGATACTTTTCATGGCAAGATCCGGGAAGCTTTAAGCCAACAGAGAGGACTTAAGCTACGCTAAAAATCAGCAATCATTAGGTTCGGTCTGGTATTCTTGAAACTGAAGGCAGGAGATGCTATAATTAGTTTAAAGACCCTGCCTGTTACGTTGCAGGATTGGGACGCTATAGCCAACACCTTAACAAAAGGGAGCCGGAATTTCTTACTGTTTGCGGATAGTAAGATGAGGCGCCCACCTGTATGAGCAAGGGACTAATAGCGTTCACCTATGACGGACTGATGGCAGGGTTTTTTATTTAAAATACAATGCAAATTGAAAAAGTAAAAATTAATCAGTGTCCTTTAGCGGCCAGGATGAAACCGCGCAGTTTAGCTGAGTTTGTTGGTCAAGCTCATGTTTTAGGAGAGGGGCAGTTGCTCAAGCGAGCAATTACTTCCAAAAGAGTTAACTCTATAATCCTTTGCGGCCCAGCTGGTTGCGGAAAAACTAGTTTAGGATTTATCGTAGCTAAAGAGCTAGAAGCTGAATTTGAATATTTAAGTGCGGCCTTTTCTTCCGTTTCCGAAGTAAAGAAAACTATCGTTAAAGCCAAACATAAATTAGAAAGCAAAGAGAAAAGGACGCTTATTTTTATCGATGAAATACATCGTTTTAGTAAGTTGCAGCAGGAATCTTTGGTTCCTGATACCGAAGTTGGTACGATAATATTAGTTGGTGCAACTATTTATAACCCTTTCTATTATCTGATTCCTTCGCTAATCTCACGCTCAATTGTAGCTAAGTTTAAACCTTTAAGTAACTCCGAAATAGTGACCATAATAAAGCGGGCCTTAACAGATAAGCAAAGAGGTTTAGGCGATCTCGAAATAGAGATTGCTAATGAAGCTTTAGATTATATTGTAGAGGTAGCAGGTGGTGATGCTAGAAGCGCTTTAGGAGCAATTGAGGTGGCAGCTTTAAGCACAGAAGCCGATTCTAGCGGTAAAATAGTTATCAATTTCGAGGTAGCCAAAGAAAGCATCCAGAAGAAAATTCTTTACGACCGAAAAGATAACTACCATTATGATACCATATCAGCTTTTATAAAGTCAGTCCGCGGCAGCGACGTTGATAGTGCTCTTTACTGGTTAGCAAAGATGTTAAAGGCCGGCGAAGATCCAAGATTTATTGCCCGGAGGTTAGTTATCTTAGCTTCCGAAGATATCGGTAATGCTAACTCTTTTGCTTTAGTTTTAGCCACCAGCTGTTTTAAGGCAGTTGAGCTTGTGGGGATGCCTGAGTCCAACTTAATATTAGCCCAGACCACCATTTATTTAGCGGCAGCACCTAAATCCAACAGTGTTTATCTGGCAATTCAACGGGCTGAAAGTGCAGTTGAAGAGGAGCAAACCGAAGAAGTCCCCGAGCACCTTAAAACTCACTCTAAGGACTATAAATACCCCCATAGTTTTGGCGGTTATGTCGAGCAGGATTACGGAGCAAAAGCTAAATTCTACTTTCCCAAGGATATCGGCGAGGAGAAGAAAGTAAAGGAGTTTTTAAGAAACCTCAAAGCTTAAATTTTCTTTTTTGCTTGTCTTTTGTTTGAGCTTCTGATAAAGTAACTACTATGATTAAGGAAGTATCAACCCCTAAGTTAAAGAATCCGATTTTTATTGCTGCTTGGCCGGGAATGGGCGAAGTCGCTTACCGTAGCGCTCTTTTTTTAAGAGAGGTTTTAGATTTTAAGATTTTTGCCAAATTAGAATCGAGAAGATTCTTTAAGCCGGCAGCAGTTACTGTTCAAAAAGGACTTCTTTCAATACCCTCTCCCCCGGCGGGATTTTTCTATTACTATAAAGGCAAAGACGCTCCGGATATGATTCTTTTCTTGGGAGAGGTGCAACCACCTTTAGAGTATGCCGAAATTCTCTCTTTGGCGATAATCAACTATGTAAAGCGATATAAAGTAACCACGATGTTTACTTTTGCCGCTAAGCCCGAGCCAATTGATCATAAGAACGAATCTAAAGTTTGGATAGCTTCAACCCATAATGAGATATTAAAACTCTTTGATAAATTCGGAGTTAAAGTTCTTGCCGACGGCCAAATTAGCGGCTTAAACGGAATTATTTTAGGAGTGGGTAAAGGTAAAGGTATAAAAGGGGTTTGTCTCTTAGGTGAAATTCCCTTCTATACCGTTCAAATTGAAAACCCCAAGGCCATAGCTAAAGTTTTAGAGGTATTGAACGCTTATTTAAAGATGAATTTGAACTTAACCCCGCTTATCGAGCGTTCTAAATTCATTGAAGAGGAGATAGATAAGTTAATAAGTTATCTCAAAGGCGATGCCCAGCCAGGTGCGCCTTCGCCTTTAAGCGAAGAAGACATCGAAAAGATCAAAAAAGATTTAGCTGCCTATACTAAGCTACCGCAATCAGTAAGAGAAAAGATAGAAAAACTTTTTAAAGATGCTGAAAAAGATATTAGCTTGGCCAATAAGCTAAAAGAAGAACTTGATCATTGGAACGTTTACCACGAATATGAAGATAAGTTTCTAGGCTTGTTTCAGAAAAAAGGCCCCAAGAAAGAGACTCATTAGTAAGGCTCTATCTTTTCTACCAATCCCTGCCGATGAGAGCATTAGCAGCCGATCAAATACGTAAACTTGATCAAAAAGCAAAACAGCTAGGACTAGAGGAGACTGTTTTAATTGAGAATGCCTCAAGTAACCTCTTTGAGATTATTAAAAGTTTAGATTTAGGCCGGAAAGTCTTTGTTGTTGCCGGTCGGGGCAACAAAGGTGCTGTTGTTTTAAGTTGTGCCAGAAAATTATTCTCTCGCGGGTTTTAAGTGCGGGTGGCAGTCTGGGAGGTTTAGCCTTTGGGAAGCGAAGCTTTGGGCCAGAAAATAATTTTAGAAAAATTAAGATTACCCCTTCTTAGTCTTAAAAAAGATAATATCGATAAACTCAAAGAACAGCTAAAGGCCTGTGACTTTATCCTCGAAGGCATCTTGGGAATCGGCCTAAAAGGAACTGTAAACTCCGATTTAAAAAAGATTATTTCAATCCTTAATCAAAGCGGTAAAAAAATAGTCTCTTGTGATATCCCTTCAGGTCTTTGTCCTGACCAGGGAGTTGTTTTGGG
>CAZFML010000020.1:0-9145 GCA_964519975.1 uncultured Planctomycetia bacterium | reverse complement strand
ATAAGGGCCGACTATACAGTAAGTTTTGTTGCTCCCAAAAAAGGATTTTTCCTAAACCAGGGCCGGCAATACTGCGGCAAAATATTTATAGCCGACATCGGAATATCACGACAGATACTGGAGGATTTAAAATGAAGATAAACTGGCTAGGGCATGCTTGTTTTTTACTAGAAACCAGTCAAGGAACCAAGATAATTACTGATCCTTATGAGTCTGGTGGCTATGGCGGTGCAGTTGGCTATGATCCGATTAATCTTGAGGCTGACCTAGTAACCGTATCCCACCAGCATAGTGATCACAACTATATTCAACCGTTTAAAGCTGCTAAAATTATTAATCAGGCCGGCAGTTTTTCTATAAAAGATGTGACTATAGAAGGTATAGTTTCTTATCATGATGCCCAGCGAGGAAGTGCACGCGGAGAAAATATAATTTTTATTATTACTACCGATAATTTAAAACTAGTCCATTTAGGAGATTTAGGAACCGAAGATATAGATTATTCAAAATTTCAAAATATCGATGTAGCTTTAATTCCGGTAGGCGGAACCTTTACTTTAGACGCTAAAGCTGCAACTAGGGTTATAGAAAAGATAAGTCCTAGAGTAGCCATTCCGATGCATTTTAAAACCCCTAAGCTTAGGTTTAGTATTGATGGGGTAGATCAGTTTATCCAGGGAAAGGATTCTGAAACAAGAGACTCGCTAGAAATTAGCGGACAGACCAAAGATAATTTTAAAAAAATAGTTGTTTTAAACCACCAGAGATAGTATGTACGAACAACGTTTCTATCGAGAGCCTGTAACTTCTAAGTTTAGATTAGAACTCTCCTATAAAGAAAGTGACCTTTTAATCAGCAGCGACAAGGAAATCAATAAAGATTTTGCAGAAGAGATCTTAATAAAATATTACCTCCAGATAGAGAATCACATAAAGAATAATCCCTCCTTTTTAAAATCGCTTTCCCCTTTGGGCCGCGATCCAGAAGCTCCAGCGATTATAAAAGAAATGATTCAAGCATCTCATTTAACCGGGATAGGTCCATTCTCTTCGGTTGCCGGAGCAATTTCTCTTTATCTGGGAAAGGAGCTTTTAGATTTAGCTGATGAAGTAATAGTCGAAAATGGCGGAGATATTTTTTTAAACCTTGCCCAGGACAAAGTCTTAGGTGTCTATTCAGGCCAGAACTACGTCCCTCAGATTCTTAAGCTAAAGATAAAAAAAAGAAACCACTCTTTTGGTATTGCTTCCTCTTCAGCCACAATCGGTTACAGCCTTAATTTCGGAGCAGCTGATTTAGTAACGGTTATGGCCAAAGACGCTCTAGTTGCTGATAGCTTTGCAACCAGCCTTTCTAACCGCATAAAAAAAGAAATCGATATCCATCAGACAATCGAATTCGCTAAAGGAAACGATCTTATCGATGCTGTAGTTATTGCTTTTTCCGGTAAGATATTTCTTTGGGGGGATTTGGAGCTAGTAGGTTAAATCTGGTGCGAGGGAGGGGATTTGAACCCCTACAGTATCTCTACCACTAGCCCCTCAAGCTAGCGTGTCTGCCAATTCCACCACCCTCGCGTTTAATCTCTGCGGCGGTCAAATATATATTTGCTGCCGTTAAATTTTTTAGCTACATTTTTTATGTCAGCCCCCAGCGTGCTTACTTGGGCGGTATGAGTAAACTCTTGATCGAGATTGCTAATAACTCCAATCGATATAGTGGGAAAACCGAAACGGTGCAACTCGTTGTCGCGACCTTTGGATTCAATATAGCCTTTAGCTCTATCCTCTTCGTTAAAGAACAGAGGGGCTTGTTTATCAAAATCAGAAACTATCTTTTTGGCAATTTCTTCAGCGGCTTCAGGAGTTGTTATAATGACAAAATCGTCGCCTCCGATATGGCCGATAAAATCGTTAACACTTCCCTTTTGCCGGACGCTATCAACAAGGATATAAGCAGTGGTTTTAATAGCACTATCTCCTTGCTCAAAGCCATAATGATCATTTAGGGCTTTAAAGTTGTCAATATCAATATTGAGAACCGCTATTTTTGCTTTATTATTTATTTTATCCTGCAGTTCTTTAGTTATTGAAACATTGCCTGGTAATCGGGTTAGAGGATTGGCATCTAAATTAGCATGGGAGCGGCGGATAAGCATTCGGACTCTGGCAATTAGCTCTTGAGGCAGGAAAGGTTTAAGCATGTAGTCGTCGGCTCCGGACTCAAGGCCTCCTACTTTATCTTCAATTTCGCCTTTTCCAGTAAGCATGAGGACTGGTGTGTTAGCTAGTAGGGCGTCTTTCCTGATTGCTTTACAGACTTCTGGCCCCTCAAGGTCAGGGAGGACGTAATCTAATACTATGAGATTAGGAGTTTCCTGTTTGACTTTCTCCAGAGCCTCATTGCCAGCGCTAGCCTTTATAACCTCGAATTCTCCTAAAAGAGTTGTCTCGAGAAGATCCAGAATGTCAGGATCGTCATCAACAATTAAGACTTTTAATTCAGCCATTTTTCACTATCTTCAAGGTGAAATAAAAAGTAGTACCTTTTTCTACTTCAGATTCCACCCATATTTTTTCCTTGTGAGTATCAATTATCTTTTTTACCAAAGAAAGACCTAAGCCGCTTCCTTTAGCCCCTTGATTTACCGGATTGGCTACGGTAAAAAACTCCTGGAATACTTTTTCTAAGTGATCTTTCTTTATTCCGCAGCCAGTATCGGCAACCGAGATTATAGCCTGATTTTCTTGTTTTTTGCAACTAATTTTTATCTGGCCACCAGAACCGGTGAACTTTATGGCGTTATTTACAAGATTAATGAAAACCCTTTCAATAAGATTTTTATCAATATAGACATTTAGTTGATTTGGAAGATCAAAAGCGAATTTTATTCCTTTAGCCTCGGTTTGGGGAGTGAGGAAATCAGCAACTTCACCAATGAGACTGACCAGCTCTTGGCTAATAACATGGGTTTCAGTCTTGCCTGATTCGATACGCGAGATATCCAAGAGCATATTTACAATATCCATAAGTTTATCTACGTTAGCGTCGATTTTGATAAGCCGCTCCCTTGCTTCTTGCGGCAATTTCCCAAATTTTTCCTCGATCAGAAGGGAGGAAAAACCTTTAACCGAAGTTAGAGGAGTTCGTAGTTCGTGCGAAACGCTGGAAACAAAGTCACTTTTGGACTTACTGATAGTTTCAACCGCTCTGAGAGATTTGACTAACTCGCTGGTTCTTTCTTTAATTTTTCTTTCTAGATCATCCTTGGTATGATAAAGCTCTTCAAATAGTTGAATATTGTTTAGGCATTGGCTTAAGTAGGTGCAAACAGTCACAAAGGCTTCCCCTTCGGATTTTGATATATCTGGGGAAGTTAAGAGTTCAGAGACCAAGAATATCGAATGCACATATTCTCTTGATTTTATTGCTGCTGCTAAGATATGCTTCGACTGCAGTGCGTTTTGGAGCTGTTTGCAGAGCTCTGAATCTCGAGGTAAAAGCCGGGTGTCTTTGAAGGCTTCCTTTTTATATTGAAGTAGATTCTTTACTGCTTCTGTTTCTTGTTGGCTAAAATCGATATTGGCTTTTGTGGCTAAGGTGTTGAAGTCTAAAACTAAACCTCTCTTAAAACCCAAAGATTCAACAACTGCTTTATCTATTTGACTTAAGAGCATTTCTTTATCGAGAATGTGTACCGAAGAAGTAATTAAATTTTTTATTAGGGTTAGTTTGCGCAGCTCGCTCTCTATCTCTTGCTGATAGAGTTTTATTTCCATGTCGCTCTTTATAATTAATTTTGCCTGCTGATCCAGGTTTTTAATTATTTTGCCGCGATGCTCTAGTTCTTTTTCTATAACAGCAAGGTTTTGTCCTTTTTTTACCAGATAAAGAGTCAAGACCACTATCACAACAAAAAATATGAATATTAAAATACCGAAAGGGTCGAAGTTAGATAAAAATTCAAACATATTTAATCCCACAAGGTTAAGATAAGATTTCCAGTTTCAAAATCAATACAACTTTTCTCTTGGGTAGCACATAAACAATAGTCAGAATAAAGCCCGACTATTCTTGTGTCATTGCCCAGGGCTTGTTTTATGCATTTTATTTCTTCGTCAGCTAAGTCTTTTAAGATTCTTTTTCGAAATAAAGAGTTAACCATAAAAACCAATCCTTGGCCTTTGTTTTGAAACGATGGCAGTTTCTCTTTAATATTGTTAAACAAAGAAGTAGTATCTAGAAACATGATTTGAGCTTCAGAAACCTCTTTTAATTCGCCGGTGTATACTAGAGACCCGTCCTGTAAACATTCTATTATATTTATTAGTTGAAGAGAATCATTTTTTTTTATTCCCAGAGGATAGAGCGAAAACAGGTTCTTCTTCATGAAAGATGTAAATTTTTCTTCCACGTAATGGCGATAGATATTAGCTGCTGGTTTTCCGTTTATCTCCACAATCAAATTTCGCTGGGCAACAAATTTAGTAATTTTAAATGGCTTGCCTAAGGGTACATACCCGCCCAGCTTAAGAAAGTGCATTTGTATTCCTCTTAAAGCGATGCTGGTTAAGCCCTCACTGACTTTGCTGCCAATTATTTGATAGTTCTGTTGTGCAAATTTTTTCATGTAGCCTACGCCTAAAAGGTTAAATACTTCCCCTAAAGAGAATTTTATGCCGCTTAAATAACTAGTGGGATTAATTGAGGGGGAGAGGAAAGACAGAAAGAGATAGTCTCTTTTTCTTATATTCTTGAAGGTGGTATGGAAAAAAGACTCGATTTCTTCTGGGCTTTTTGGCTCCAGATAGGCTTCGCGGGAAAACAAACCTTTCTTGTTGATACAACAAGCCACAACCCCTTTTTGAAGAGATTTGTCCTCGAAGATTAGACAAGGTGCCTGCAGGCAGAAAAGCCGGTTTGGTTTTAAGGTAAAATTTATAGTATGGAGAATCTGCGAAGGGGCATAATCGGGGGTGAACAAAAGCATCAGATATTCTATCTTTTTAGGAAGCATTCGCTTTATCTTAAGCGACACTTCTTTGATCGCTTCTTCCCCGTCTTTATCGCTAAAGGCTATGGCAAACTCTTCTTTCAGCATAATTAATTGCTAGCTTTCCTTAAGTTACCATAAACACCATGAAAAATCAACCTATTCAACAGGCTTTTAGGCTTTAAAAGGTTGTGGCCCTAAGCGGTCGGAAAGGTTTTCTTGACATTCTTTTAGCTATATGCTATATACTATTAGCTTATAAAATATGGAACAGCCTGCAGGAGCAGTTTTTATAGATTTATTCTTTTTACTTCTTTGCGTCCGAATTCTTTATATTTCGGTTTCCCGTGGAATCTTAGGCGAAGTTATCAAGATCATCGGGCTGCTTAGCGGAGCTTTCTTTGCTTTCCAATATTATTCTTTCGTAGGAAATACCGTAGGTCAGTCAATACTTTTTTTAAACAAGAAATATTTTCAGGCTATCACTTTCCTGGTAATTCTTTTAGGTATACGAACAATTTTTAGCTTTTTAGGGTTAATAGTGAGACTTCTTTTTAAAAGAGAAGAGATAGCTATCCTCGAGCGCTGGATATCATTTTTTGCCGGGAGTTTTCGGGCGATAATGCTGGCAAGTATAATTCTTTTTGTTTTCTATCTCTCGCCATTTGATTCTAGGTTTGTTTCCCATAGCTTAACTTACAGTTTTTTCAAAGACATTGCCCCGGGCAGTTACTTAATAAGTCAGAATATCATCACTTCACTAAACCCTAAATTTAAAATAAACAAAGATGTCAAAGACTACGTTAATTCTCCCAGAGATTACAAAAATAGTAAAAAAGGAGGCTTGTTGAAATGAAGCTAAGAACGCTTTACCGGGAGATGGTTAAAATTGGAGTGCAGGAAGATATCCGCAATCAGCGCCGGATAGAAGATTTGCTTAAAGCTAAAAGAAAAGAGTTTGATAAGCTAGATAAGGCAAAAAAGGAATATTTTGATCAAGACGCTCTGTTTAACCCTTTTTCTGACAGCCGCATTCTTTGGGGGAATCTTGAAAGCAACGTAAAGTCGATGATCGTAGGTATTGATGTTGGCGTTGCCGAGTTGTTGCTGGTTGACCGCTTACGAAGCAAAGGTAAAAAAATAGACTTAGTGGTTTCGCACCATCCTCAAGGGTCAGCCTATGCTCAGTTTTATGAAGTAATGGATCTTCAGGTCGATGTTTTTAACAAGGAAGGCGTGTCTTTGAGCGTATCGGAAAACTTGCTAAACAACCGGAAGCTAGAAGTAGCTCGAAGGGTTAGCGCTGCTAATCATGCCCGAGCCGTAGATGCCGCCCGGCTTCTCGATATAAATTTTTTGTGCATGCATACCCCTTGTGATAATTGCGCTTACCAGTATCTTAAAAAGACTTTAGATAAGTCTAAGCCAGCGACTCTAGGCCAGATTAAGGAGTTACTTTATAGCCTTGCTGAATACAGTGAGGCCGCAAGAAATAACAATCCTCCTAAGATAGCAGTTGGGGCTAAAAGTTCTCGTTGCCAGAACATCCATCTTGAGTTTACCGGTGGCACTGAAGGCCCGCAGGATATTTATAAAGAGCTAGCCTCAAAGGGTGTAGATACCATTATTGCTATGCATCAGTCTGAAGGGCATTTTAAGAAATGTAAAGAGTTTAACATAAATGTGATTATCGCTTCCCACGTTGCTTCTGATAATTTAGGTATCAATGTCATGCTTGATTACCTGGACAAGAAAGAGAAGTTTAAGGTTTACCAATTTTCCGGCTTTAGGCGATTCCCGAGAAAAAGAAGCAGCCGCTAATTTAATTCTATAGAATGATTCCTCAACAATTTATAGATCAAGTTCAGTCCCGGACCGATATCGTAGAGCTCGTCTCAAGCTATATACCTCTTAAAAAGACCGGCAGAAACTTTAAGGCCCTTTGCCCTTTTCACGGCGAAAAAACACCTTCTTTTATTGTCAGTCCTCAGAAGCAGATTTTTCACTGCTTTGGCTGTGCCCAGGGAGGTGGTGTTTTTCAGTTTCTAACCCTTATTGAGAAAATAACTTTCCCCGAAGCAGTAGAGACATTGGCTAAGCGCCTAGGTTTGACTATTCCCTACCAGAGAGATAGATTTGCAAAGGTAAAGTCCAGACTTTATGAGGCTACGGCCCAAGCTACTCTCTTTTTCCATAACAACTTAAAAAAAGATAAAAGCTCTAAAATCGTACGCGACTATCTGGCTAAAAGAGGAGTAGGTCCGGAGACTATTGACAAGTTCCAGTTAGGCTTTGCCGCCGGTGGAAATAGCCTTACGAATTACATGCGCAAAAATGGCTTTACTCTCGACACTCTCGAGAAGACCTCTTTGGTTACATCAAAGGGCGAGGGATTTACTGATCTATTTCACAACCGGATTATCTTTCCTGTTTTTGATATTCGTTCACGAATAGTTGGCTTTGGCGCTCGGGTAATAGATAGACAGACCAAAAGTCCCAAGTACATCAACTCCCTTGAAAACGCTTTGTATAGCAAAAGAAATCATCTTTATGGTCTAAACTTTGCAAAAGATGAGATAGTAAAGCAGCAGGGAGTTATCGTGGTTGAGGGTTACTTGGATATGATTACGCCTTTTATGAGAGGAGTCAATAATGTAGTCGCCTCTTTAGGGACTGCTTTGACCCCCGAACAGATTCGGTTGATCAAACGTTACGCCCAAAGGGTAATTATGGTTTATGATTCTGACAAAGCCGGTCAAAATGCTACCTTACGTTCGCTGGACCTGCTCTTAGAGGAAGGCTTAAAGGTAAAAATTATGCAGCTTCCGCCGGGGAGCGATCCCGAGTCTCTATTTCGGAAGAAGGGTAAGGAGTTCTTTTTAGAGCTTTTAAATAAGGCCCGCGATTTTTTTGACTATAAAATAGATGTTCTAACTATCAGCCATGATAAGGCAAGCATCGAGGGCAAAACTAAAATTGCTCAAGAGATGCTGATGACCATAGATAAGTTACCTTCAGAGATTGAGAAATATGAGTATATAAGAAAACTGGCCATGCGTCTAGATGTCAAAGAAGAAATAATGATTGCTGAATTTCAGAAAAAAGTTTCCACTAAAGGCAATAGCTCAAAGATAAAGAATAGTCCTTTAAGCGCAGCCGCAAAGTCAGCCTTGAGCGGGCAGGATCCTTTGCCGGTTACCGAGAAGGTAATTTTTAAGGCCATGCTTACTAATCCTAAAACTTTTTCTTTAGTAAAAAAGAACTTAAGGCAAGAGTATTTCAGCTCCACAGCTTCACGTAAAGCAATAGCTTTTTTCCTTAACAATCAGGCTCAAATATCGGGATCAAAATTCTTAGGTACAATTAGCGATGAAGAAATAAGTAGTTTTATTTCAAAAATCCTTATGGATGACGATATACCAATAGATAAAGAAGTTTTCCGCGAAAGTCTTCTGAAGCTAAAGAAAAAGGGAACAGCCCATTTTAAGAGTCAGCTTCGCGATAAGATACGCGAGGCCGAAGCTAGAGGCGATAAAAAAAAGGTAAAAGAGCTAATTAACGAGTACGGAAAAGTTAATAGCGAGGTAAACAATGGTTAAAAAGAAACTCTTAGAGAGAAGCATTGGGCAGTTGATCGATTTAGGGAAAAAGAAAGGATATCTTACCTACGATGAGATAAATCATTTTCTTTCTGAAGAGGTAACTAGTGCCAAGGATTTAGATGCCATTTTTGAGCGTCTCGATTCAAAAGATATAAGTGTCTTGGAGACTAAAGAGGTTTCGGATTGGGAAAGGGCCAGAAAAAAACAGACTACCTCGACAACTCAACCGATCGACGATCCGGTAAAGATGTATTTGAAGCAGATGGGTCAAATTCCTTTGCTTTCTCGGGAAGAAGAGATTCGGCTGGCCAAAAAAATAGAAGATGCCGAGGAGCTTCTGCGCGAAGAAATTTTTTCAACCGGCATATCGCGGGATATGTTTCTTGATATTTGTCGCCAAATTATCAGAGACGAGTTAAATGCCGATGATTTTGTTAAAGGAGAGATCAAAAGTAAAGAAAGAGAGATTAAACGGCTAAAAAAACTATACGGAAAGTTAGCCCGGATAAAAAGAATAGATAGCCAGAAAGAAATATTAAAAGATTTTAA
>CAZFML010000019.1:0-14880 GCA_964519975.1 uncultured Planctomycetia bacterium | reverse complement strand
TCGGCTAGATACGCAAGAGAGCTCAAAGCTGTTGAGGATAGACTTACCTCATTTATGAGAAAGTTTACCCCGATTATAAAGGGAAGACTTCCGGTCTCTACCACCATCTTAAGGGCTAGAGGGGCTTTGGCTGATCTAGAAAGTGCTGCCCATCAAGTAAGGGAAGAGGCAGCAGCCAACTATGAGGGTTTACAGGCAACCGTCTATCAGCTAGGCATGTTGGTTGATGAGTATGAACGTTCTTTTTATCTTGATGAGGCAATCGGTATCCTTGAGTTTTACGTAAGAGCAACTGAAGATTTTTATCCTGAGAGATCTAACGAGGTTCCAGCAGCTATGTATGGGCAGCTTTGTGGTCTCAGCGACAGTCTCTACGGTCGGGGCATGCACTTTTTAGCTACGGTTTTTGCCAAAGCCCTGTTTGATGCTCGAGAAAACCGGGGTTATCTTTTAAAGATGCTTCCGGTTGTCTTTGAGGCTACAAAACAGGCTATCGCTTACGAAAAGCCGCGTTCTCCTCGCGAACGCGAAGAGTCTTTCGTTGATTTTGATCAGATGCGCGATATTTTAGTTTATGCTTTGGAGGCCCTTAGCAGTGTAAGATTAAGCGGTTTAGAAGGTGTTACAACAGTCACGGTTTTTAATTTCCAGACTTATGATCTTATAAAACAAGGACTGGCCATACTTAGAACCCACGATCGATATAAAACTTACCGCGGATATCCTCATTTACTGGGAGTTGCCATGGAGTGTTGTCAGCAAACCCTAGAAGCCGGGGAGGCTGAAGGTTATTATCGGGAGTTTGAACAGCTAAGAGCCGAGCCTTTTAATCAAAAGCCGGCCCAAAAAGAGATTTTCGATGATTTAGAACCAACAATTCAGAGAGTAAAGTTTGGCCTAGATGCTTTATCTTTAGCTTTTAATTTAAAAAGAGGCCTAAATGCCAGAAGAGAAGCCTTGAGGATTCTTCAACCTATGGTTGAAGTCTTAGGGCCAGAGGTAGATGCTGGCAAGCTTCCCGAAAAAGCTCAGGTTAATTTTGTCAGTATGCTTAACTGGCTTTCGGGAAATCAGGCTCAGGCTAGCAAAGTTCTTGGGGAATACATAGCTAAAGGTATTGATCAAGGCGTAATTGGCCAAGAAGGATATATGCGCATGCTTTGTCCTTACGTATTTGTTCAGGCTCAAGCCCAAGAAGGCAGCCTTACTGATGACTCGGTTTTGGCCTCAGTTGTTGAAAGCTTGGAGAATTTAGGTCTCGAGCCAGGAGTGGATCCTTTAGTAGATTCTTATATCAATTTTATCAGAGGTAATCACCAGCAGATAGTTGTTGATTATCCTCAAGCCCGGGAAAAAGCAGATAGCTCTTTTGAGTTAGTTACGATTACCCAGTTATATCTCTATGTAGTTACTCTGACCGACCAAAGACCTGAGATTGCCCAGGCAGTTTTGGATTTTGTAAGGGTTGATGGAGATTTCCGAATTATGCGGCCGTTGGTTTTAGCTTTTGCTTTATCAATGATGTTTATGCCTCAAGAAATTCAGACTGTTATCGGAGAAACCGTTATTGAGAAGTTAGATGATGATAGCCTCACCGACGATGAAGCAAGATTATTGATCGTCTTACTTAGAGCAACCCGCAATCGAGCTTTTTATAACCATCTTTTGTCATCTTTGCCTTCAGCCTTAGCTAATTCAACTAAAGATGGTACTAAGAAATCTCTTGATAACGGCGGCTCCCGGAAATTATCCTGGCAGGAGACCATTGAACTGTTGGGTCATTTTCCATCACCACAGCTGATTAGTTTTCTCGACAATTTCGAAGCCGAAGTGCCCAGCAGTTCAGCCCAGAAGGCATTAGGTCAACTTAGGCAGGAGGTAGCTGAGGCCTTAAGGTATGAACCAGAAATATTCCTGGCCCGGATCGAGGAGTTTTTTGAAAGCGGAGAATATACTCAGATTATTGAGGAGGTTAATCAGTATAGCCAGGAGGAAGACGTCTATATTAGTCAGCTTGGCAGCTATGATGATCAAGCTAAAGTTTATATCGAAAGAATCGGCGATACCCTCCTTAAGGCCGTGCAAATAAAGGAGTCTTTAGGTGAAGTAGTTTCGTTTGCTGGTAAGCATGAGTATAGTCAGGCCGTAGCCAGTTTGCAGGTGGCAATGAACTTAAATCCTCAAGATTCTGATTTGCCTCCGGTTATGGAATGCTTAGAGAAAGTTCAGCAAGCTCAAGAGCAATACTTAAATCAAGACCTTCAAGCAGCTGAAGCTTTAGTTCTAGCAGCTAAACAAACAGCAGATTCGGTTTCTTTTAACACCGGTTTCGTAGATCAGCTGGCGCAGAAGTTTGAAACTTACAAACAGGCAGAAGCTACTTGGCAGCGAGATCCCGATAAAGCTCAAGATTTAGTTAGTGATATCCTTAAGAATTTTCCCTCCGATCAGCCGGCAAGAACTCTGCAGGCAGAGATTAAAGCCCGGATTAGAAGGCGCCAAGAGTTGCTCCGTCTAGCTGAGCAAGATCTCAAGGCTAAAAGATTCAGTGAATCCGGAGGTAATTTTGTGGCTGGTTTTAGGCTAAGTCCGGAATCAACCAAACCGACTAAGAGGGTAGCTGCTGGCTTAGAGACAATTTATCGAGCCGGTGAATTTGGGGTTGTGGTTGATATGGCTGATAATATTCTTAAGCTCGACCCTAAAGGCAAACCGATTGCCAGAGTAAGAAGTTTAAGACAATCGGCCTGGGCCAGATTGCAGCTGGAAACTTTAAGGCCGCATTATGATATTCTTACTGCTTTACTTGAGGCCCGCAAACATCGCGATGCCCGAATCCAGCGCGAATACGGAAGTTTACGTTATCTCTATTCATCGCGGGAGTTTCCGGACGACAAACAGGATCAGTTTACTATCAGGGGAATAAAACTTCGTTCGCCTACTAAATCAGGCGGCAAAAGAGAAAATCCGGTTAGGGCTTCAGATGTTGCCCGAACCGGCGACAGCTTTGTATTTTTAAACCCCCAGGGAAGAGTAGTTGACGATGATTATTATGAGGTAGTAGCTGTTGGCAGTGATTTTATAACTTTTAAATTTGAAGACTTGGATCAGCGTAAAAGAGCCATAGTCAACATTCAAGGAAAGGGGATTATTCAAAAAGCCGATGATCCGGCTTTGCTCCGTCAGCAGTTGGCTTTTAGTCGAGTAGTTGAGAGGCTTGAAGATACCCTTGATAGTTCTCCTACTACTGGCGATGATTATTTAGATTTACTCCTAGGTTTAAAACAGCAAAAACCTTATCAAGTTGATGGGATGCCCGGGGGCTTACGTCAAGCCATGCTGGTTCCGGGGATAAGAGATGATCAATCACAGCTTCGGGCGGTAAATCAGGGGTTAAATCTGGACAACCGGGTAACTCTTATTCAGGGCCCCCCGGGAACCGGAAAAACTACTACCATTGCCGAAATTACCAATTATCTAGTTACGGTTTTAGCTCAACTTGCATCCCAGGGTAAACGAATATTGGTAGTTTCTCAGGCTAATGCCGCAGTTAATAATGTTGGTGAGCGCTTAATAGATGTTGCTATTCCTTTTGTGAGAGTGGGTAATCGTGAAGATAAAGTAAGCAAAAAGATAAAAGGAGTTTGGGAACAAAGAGGGTCTTTGCTCAAGCAGCTTCAGGAACAATACCAGCAAGCCAGAAGAGGGTTCGTAGTTTTGGGGACTTTAAACGGATATTCTAATGATCACTATATGCGCGATATGGAGTTTTTCCGGGAGTTTGATGTGGTGATAATAGAAGAGGCTGGCCGGGCAACTATTGCTGAGGTTTTAATTGCTATGCAGATGGCTAAAGAGAAGCTGATTCTTGTCGGTGATCATATCCAGCTTCCGGCTTTTGGAGTAAGAGATGAGGATATCAGTCTGGTTAAAGAAGAGCAGGCTATTATGGCTAGAGACGGTGCAAAAATTACTGATTTTAAGGGTCGGGAACTCCCCAAGGCTGAAAAGATATTTGACCCCAAACATAGAGACAACTTTAAGAAATCTTTATTTGAACGGGCTTATGATTTAATTCAAAGACAGGGTCCGGTTCTAGATTTCCACACCCTTTTAGTTAACCGGCGTTCACCGCCGATACATGTTCCTTTGATAAATACCTTCTATCCGGGAGTTAAGTTAATGCCTCGGGATTACAATAAGGATCAGAAAGAACGTCCCGAAGATGATACTCTGGTGTTAATAGATATATCTGGTCGGGAGTATAAATCCGGAAGCTCAACCTATAATTTACGCGAAGTCAATGCGGCAATCGATGAGTTTGACCGAGTTATGAACTTAATGGCTCCGGGAGGTAATTATCGTTATGGGGTAGAGGACGTCACCATAATTTCTCCTTATGCTGCTCAAAACGAGGAGATTGAGACCGCTCTTTTACTGATGGCGGTAGTTGATAATATACGCGACAATCGCTCGGACAATACTTTATCTGAAACCGAACGCCAAATTATGCGCCGAAGTTTAAAAACATACATAGGTTCTGAAGATAAAAACTTTGCTGATCAGTTTATAAACCAGCCTCACCCGGGCAGTTTGATTAGATTCTTAAAACTTACTAAGTATTTTATTCCTTTAGACCGAAGGAGGCGTTATTCTCTGGAGGAGTTAAGTAATCTTGAAATTATAGTTAATACCATTGACTCAATCCAAGGTCAGGAAAATAAGGTAGTTATTGTATCATTAGTTAGAAGTAATGATCGCGGCGAGATTGGTTTCTTAGGAGAGTCTGACGGCCAGCAGCGCCTGAATGTATCTTTCTCTAGGGCTAGAGAAAAAATGACTATCATCGGAGATTTTAGCGGTACCCTTACTAGGGCCAGACCTCAGGCAGCCAGAGAGGCATTCTCGAGGATTAAAACTTATATTATCGATCCCGAGGCCTACCTTAGAGAGCACCATCCTGAATTTATTGATGAATATGAGATTAATCTTGATGGGTTTCGTTATTTAAGAGTCGCCGGCGGTGGTAGGCCGAGATCATCTTCAGGTCCAAGAAGAGGCAATGGCTTGAGAAATCAACAGAGGGGAAACAGTCCGAGAAACCAACGCCGTGGCAATGGTCCCAATTCAAGAAGAGGCAGTAATAATTTAGATAACGGCGGACGCAAGTCGAACATATCGGCGTTAAATATAACAGAGGGAAATGTGGCGAGGTTAAGTGAGGTAGTAGGAAAGCTTTATCCTAAAAGGATGTTTTCTGATTCTGAATTTACACACACCCGTCTTGCTGGACGTCTTAAGGCTGGAATTTCCAATTCTTTAGCTTCAATTTCCTTTTTGGCTTCGATGATTTTATCAGGTCAGGCATCAGGAGATTTAGTCAATGATTTCTTAGATTCTCCAAAGGGGGTAGAACTTGAGCTAGACACTACGCTTGAGTTAATCGAGGAGATGCTTAAACAGGAACCGGATTCTTTCAGGATTCCCACAGCTTTAAATCAACTTATTGGCCAGCTTGAAGAAAAAGGGCTTGGTTCTGGTATTTCTGATGAATTAGGAGGCTATGCCGGTCATATTCCGGAAGGAAGAGAAGCTTTAATGGAACAATATCCAGAGTTAAGAGATACCCTACCAGATCTCCTAGAAAAAGAAAGGCAGAATAGAGAAGAACTAAGAGAAATCATGGAGAATCATCGTGATTGGCTTGAGCATCTCAAATCTCAATTCCTAAAGGCGAAAGAAGAACTTCTGCAAATATTGGCTGAGATGATTGGGGTTAAGAATTCAGTATCCTTAAATAACGGCGGAAAAACTAAAAATAAACAATCGGTTGCGACAGACAAACGGGGATTACCTCTTCCGTGGCTGGCGGGGTCTCCCACTGTCGCAGCCGATACTGATATTAGGCAAGGCAATTCTTTGGATAATGGAGGAAAAAGTAAGCTCTCAGCTTCGCCTCAAGGTGATATTTTTACTATTCCTGAAATGTCGCATCAACAGGATTTAGATAATATGTTTAGACAATTAAATGATCTCTATCGCCAAAGTGGTTCCAACCAAGAAGCAGCAACAGCAGTAATTGAACGGGTTTTAGCTGAACCAGGCCTTAGGCGCGACGTCGGTTGGTTAGTTAGAGGTCAAGATCGTCAGAGAAATACCAGAGGTTACCAGGCAGACCAGACCTGGGTTGATCAGCTTAAAGCCTATACCTTGAATAAAGCAACCGAGGCTATAAAGGACAGGGAGATATTTGTCTATCAGATGGAGTATGAGTTTAGTCATGAGCTACTGCAAGCTTTCTATGAGCATTTGATTGATAAAAAAGATTGTAGCCCTAAAGATGCTATGCATAACACCGGTCAGCTAGCCAAGCTTTTAATGGCTGGCGGCTTGGGTAGTTTTAAGCCTGATCTGGTCCGGGGTTGGTATGAAAGCTTAGCTGCGGAGTGGGGTCCGGCTGAGGCCGCAAATCGCCTGCATGTTATGGGAGTGCTTTATTCCAGCGCCATTAAGGGACAGATGGAAAATAATGGTTTGCTTCAACTTAGGGGTCCAGAATCAGTATCAAAGGCTGACATTATCGAAACAGTTTTAATTAACCGCGAGAATCCTCAAGATGCTTTACTTAAATTAGTTGATACCTTTGAAGTAAAAGTTAAGGTTCAGGGAGTTGATGCTGTTACTATTGAGCTCTATCGTAATCGTTTCTCACCTTTAAATGAATACTGGATGTATTGTCCACCGATAGTTATTAGAAAGGCTGCTGATGGTCAAATATCTAAGGTAAGACAGCCAGAGGTGTTTAAGGAGGTTTACTCCGGAGAAACCGACGATCCTTGGCGGGCAGTTCAGTCAATAGTCTATCGTCGGGTAGCTCTAGAGTTTATTAAGCGCGGACAAGCCAATATTGAAAAACACCGTCGAGGCGAACTAGTAACCAACCCTTATTTTATCGGCAAGAAATTGTTATTTTCAACCAGTGAGGTTAATACTACTGTGGTTATTCCTCGGGTTATAAGAAATATTGTTTATAATCAAGGAAAAGACAATGAGGAAGTTGTAGACGCCTACCGAGGTGACCCGGCTTTTAACGATTTAATTGTTCATCATTATAACCACACCATAGTCCCTGCTGGTATGCCGCACTATCAAGCTTGGTTGTTTGATGCCTTAGGAATTGCCGAAGAGTTTCGTCCGGCAATTTCCGGAGACCGGATAGATTTAGTAAAGATAACCGGACAAGTCAGTGATTTTATTACTGGTTGTTCAACAATGCATAGTAGTATTTTAAGAAGAATAATATTTAGAGAGTTTAGACACAAAGTAATTGAAAGTATATTCTTCGGTAACAGCGAAGGTTCCTTGGTTGAGCGCTGGCAGGGCGAACGGATACAAGCCATAGTTAGCCGCTACCGGGATAACTTAGGAGTTAGCAGCAGTCAGCGGGAACTGTTTGAGACTCTAGAGGCTCAAGGGATGGTAAAGGATGAGTTTATCTGCGATCTTCTAGGAGCTAAGCGAAAACAAAAGAAAGAATTTGTCAGACATTTATTTATGGGAACTTTTGGTGATATCGGAGTAACCGAAGAGGAGTTTGAACAGGCTGGCTTAGATATTATGAAGATGCCTTTCTTTACCTTTGTTCGAAGATTTGTTACTTATAAATGCCCAGATTTTATAATTGATATTTTGTCTAATCCGGCTTTTCGAGAAAGAATTATCGCCAAGAAGGGAATGATTATTATTGGTGGAAGACGTTTTGAGAAAGAACCTTACGGGTTTTATGAATGGCAGCGGCAGAGGATAGCTGACTTAATTGCCCAAGATCCCCGGATGAAATTTCATATACTTTTTATCTCCGACCACAATGTATTTACTTCTGACCTAATTCAGCAAGGGACTGATTTTGGCGGAATGCTTTCCTGGCGAGGCAAAGAAGCCGGACCCACTAGTTTTGGCAATGCCCAACTTAACGCAGCACCGACCTTTGCTACTTTAGACGGAGTAATTCCCGAACGTCTGATAGTACTTAAACGTAGCGAGCAAGGCTTAATAAACAGCGGAACTGGGTATATTGTCGAATACGAAACTGAAAGGGCAGCTAATGGTGAGAAGATGCCTAACAAGGAGTCGTTTGTTTCTCAGCTTGAACAGGCTTGCGATGATTACACGGATTTCAGTATTTACGGAGAAGCTGCCTTTAATACTTTAAAGATGGGTATGACTCAAGGAGACATTAAAACTCAGGCTAAAGGTTTGATTTCTCTTTGGGGTTATGAAACCGAAAGACTTAGTGGCGACAATGCCCATCTTCGGGCTAATCCGCCAGCAGTAGAGAGCGCGGCTGGTGAGAATTTAGATAACGGCGGAAGATCTAGGTCAACCTTTGGTTTAGCTATTTTTGCCGCCGCTGACAATGAATCTATATTCTGGGTAGCAGTAGCAGCTTTGGTAGTTAGTGCCGCAGCAGGTTTAGTTGCTTTAATCATGGCAATAACAAGAGGCTCATCAAAAGAAAAAGAACAAGAGCCGTTTCAACCAAAAAGAACCTTTACCTTTGGCGGCCGAAAAGATCAGCCAGCAACCAGCATAGTGCCTTTAAGAGAAGTCCAAACAGAAAGACCTTCTTTCGTTAACCAGAACCAGCTGTTGGTAACCTTAAGTGTTCAGCAAGGGGTAGTCGATATAGTCTATGATCAGGAAGCTGCCAGCGAACAATTTATCGAAAAGATTAACCAGATTACCCGGGCTTTAGGTCAAAAACTGTTAGAGCTTAATCAAATACTACCCGATTCCCAGATCAGTTTTGAGGTGTCTTTAGAAACCGATAATTCTCAATATATAGCTTTGATTTTACAGCTGGTTCAAACTCAAGGTAGACGATCTCTAGATAACGGAGGCAAGGCTAAAGAAAAGACAAAACTTACTATAGCTTATGCTAAGCTACACAGTGAGCCCAGTCTAAGAAATGTATTTACAGCTTTAGAACATTTTAAAGGGCGTAACACAAAGGGCTGGCAGAAGGTTTTAGGTAAGGTTCTATCTGGCGGAGACAGCTTAGAAGAAGAGTTTATCGGTGAGTTTGTTGAGGCTTTAGCAGTTGAAAGAAACATTAAATATTCTCAAGTGATTGAGCTCAGTTTAGAAGGTTATGGTCCGGAAATAGATTTTGTTTTAGAGGTAGATAGAACAAAATATGCTGATAACGATCAAGGAAGTTATGAAATTCCCGAGGGAATTTATCTTGGTGAGTCAAAGACCTTTAACCGTCAGCACAACCTTAACGCGGCGATTGAGTATACAATTTATGATAAACAGCCTAAGTACCAAGCAGTAGCTTACCAATTAAATGAGCTTCCGGACCCACTTTATAGCCGACGTTTAAAAGGTATTATCTATGCTATGGGTGGAAGCTCAGTATCCAAAGCTGGATTTACTGAGTTTAAGCTTAGAGAGCTGCAGCCTGATGAAGGAGTTACGCTTTTATACTTAACTGAACATGCTGCTTATATACCAGATGTTATTGATTATGAGGAAGAAAGAGTATTAAGTGAAAGGGAAGAAAGATATATCGCTAAGTGGGCTCAGGAACTTTTAGGTCGCGATATGATCGAAGATAGCGATGTAGTTAGAGTTGAGAGAGTATTTATGGAAATTGCCGCAACTACTAGCCGCTACCTTTTGCAGCAAAAAGTTACCGCTAAATTGAGAGAAAAGACTGGCTTACGTTTTTCCTCACAGGGTCAGACCAAAGAAATCTGGGCTCAAGTTATAGATGAGTTAGATCAGGAAGCTTTCGGCGAGCAAGAGTCTTTAGATAATGGTGGAAAAGCCAAAACTATTCACACCCTGGCCTTAAAAGATAACGACAGCTTTGTTCCGGCGATTGTTGATTATATAGAAAGATACATCTCAATTCAAAAGGGTTGGTTAAGACACCCCTTGCTGCGACATAATTGGCGTAATCATTATATAGATTCAACCGGCGAAGAAAAAATAGGCTTATCAGTTCCCGAAGAAGAAGGTGATGTAAATGTATACCTTCATCTTGGCTTGCAGGAAACATTGATCTTAAGTAAAGACGTGGCTGGCCATTATGCTTACGAGTCAGATGTACCTGTATTTTTTAAGGTCGATGAAAATAAAAGGGTTTTAGCTGTTTATATTGAAGTTAATCAGGAGCATGAGTTGTTAGAAATTATGATTACCAGAGGAAAGGGTCGGCAGGCAGAAGTTGTTGATCCTCGAAATCTTATCGTTGATAGCGAAGGTATTCCTGTCATGTTAGAGAAATTTTATCTTTATGCATCGTTATCTCCAACCAGCAGCTTGGGTGTTTCTGAAATGCCAGCTAGAGGGATCATAGAATCATTAGATAATGGCGGTAGAAGTTCAGCCCAACCTTTTATGCGAAAAATTAAGGAAAGTGGTACCTTGGGTTATTCAATAGTTAACGGCCCAAGTCACAGGCTTATGATTCTAAATGTTTTACCCGAAGATAAAACCGCTTCTTTTGAAACTCAAATTAGAAGTATCAACAGTCAGGTTCAGTCAGCTTTAGATGGGCAGAGTTTTAGTTTAAGTTCAGTTATAAAGCAGGATATTTTCTTGCGCGATATACATCGAAAGTCTCATGCTCAAGAGATTATGGCTGGCCACTATGTAAGAGGGCCTCCAGCAACCAGTTTTATTCATCAGCCACCAATGACTTCGGCTGATTCTGGTCAAGCTCTCAATCCACAGGCAGCAGCCGAGCTTATTGCTATTGAAGGAGAAGGTGTAGAGATTCATCATATCAATGAATACTTAAATGTAGTTAATGCTGACGGAGTTTGGTTTGCCTATCAGGCTGGATTTGAGCCTGATAATAGTAATGATAGTATTTATGATCAAGCCTTAGATACTTTTAGAAAATTGCAATCGGTTTTAGAAGGCATTAACTTTGAAGGTGTCCGGTTTAAGTTTGAAAATGTAATCAGAACCTGGCTTTTCCAGCGAGCCATCGTTGACAAAGTTGAAGGAAGTGAAAACTACCAGCAACTCAATCAAGGCAGAAGAACATTTTTTGATACTGCCGATCAGAGTTCAGGCATTCTTTTCGGTCGTACCCTTCATTGCCCCACCAGTAGACTTCTTTCCTTGAGAATAAGAATCGCCTTTAGGCTTCTAAGGTTTCCTTCAATCAGCCGAATAAAACTCCTTGAAAAATTATTGTTTAAATTAGCCCGAGTCCGGCCTCCGGCTTCAACTGGAATTGGTGCTCTTTCAGAAAGTCAGGCTCAGGAGATCGGAGTAACTACTGGTCCAGCCTTTGTTTTTGAGGCTCTGGCCTTGTTTGCTGAAAAGAGAAGAGATGACGTTATAATTTTCTTTATTGAAAATCCTGATCAGGTTCCGGCTCACGCTTATTCTAAAAAAGTCTTAGAAAAAGGCCAAAAGAAAAAGAAAAAAGCTTCTCCAGCTTTTAGCCGTGGCATGAAAGTCGTTATGGACTATGTAATGATAATTATATCTGGCACGGCTTCAGTTAAAGGCGAAAAGGTAGTCTCAGTCGGCAATGCAGAAGGCCAGACTGAAACCACTATAGATAACTTGCGTTTAGTCTTAGCTGAAGCTCAAGCTGAATTAAAAGATATACCTCAACTGAGAGTTTATGTAAAGCATTGGAAAGATTATGAGACCATAAGAGCTGTAGTTGAGAAGCATTTTCCTGATACTCCGGCCTTGTTTCTTTGGGCTGATGTTTGTCGTCCAGAGTGGCTGGTTGAGATTGAAGCTCTAGGTTTTAGAGAAATAAACGCAGGTTTTGATAAAAAGTCTTTAAATAACGGCGGAAAGAGAAAAATAGAACGGCAAGGTCTAAAAGACGGTACCTCACCGTGGCTGGCGGGCCGTCTCCTTGCCGTTTCTTTTAATTCCAGCTTGGAAAGATTTCTTTATTTGACTGGCTTAACTAAGAACAAGGCTGGAGTTTGGCGAAAAGAGTGGGGTATTTCTTATAATGGTCCAGCGGATCGTAACAAGCAGGAATTTGTTGCTCTTCTCAATCAGCAAGATCTTGGTCGGGTAGTTTTAGACGTCGGTTCGAGCCAAGAGAGTTTAGTAGCCGAGGATGAAGCAAGGCTGATAGTTTCTGTTGATATCGGTGCTGATAGAGTAGCATTGGGCAAGCGGAGAATAATACTGCCTTATGATATAGAACTGCTTTTAGGCGATATGCAGAGAAACCCTAGAGAAAATATTTTGACAAATCTCGGTCTGGGCCAAGTAGATACTATTGTTTTGTCAGATATTCTCAATTATGTTGATTTTAAAGCAGTGATTAGGGGGTTAATTCCTTTTCTTAAGCCCAAAGGCCTATTGGCAGTCCATAATCTTGCCAGCAAAGGTCATAGCGAACTATTTAGTCAAAGGGGAGTTAAGAATGCAAGGCAGCTTATAGGCTTTTTAGCGACTAATGGTTTTGAGCTAAATTTAGTTATTAATGAAGCTCCGGTTTTTGACGATTACACGGTTACGGCTTTTGGCCGAAAAATTTCTAGGATGTCATCTAAATTAAGAACTTCTCTTAATAACGGAGGACGTATTCGTTTACCTGCTGATCCCATTAGGCACTTAGTCCAGACTCAACTTTGCAATTGGGATAATCCAGCTATTAAACGCAAAGCCTATCAAGCCCGCAAAAAACACCCTAACAATCAGCTGAGACAGATTCAATACTTATGGCAGTCAGTAAATTCAATCCTTCACTATCGTCTTGGTTTCGGCGGCTACTGGGATACACCGGCTTCTGAGACTTTGAAGACTAAATCGGCTATGTGTTTTAATGCCGCCAATCTCTTTGTTGCTTGTTGCCGGGCCGCTGAAATTGCAGCTAGTTATGGAGTGGTCATGGTTAAGAAAGAAGCTTTCGCAGATCTGGTAACAGCAGAACAGTTTAGGGTAATGCCTGAAGAGTCGGAGCATGTTTTTGCTTCCGTTTATGTAGATGAGCAGTGGTTAGATTTTGATATGCAGCGGGATAAGAGTTTTGACAGTGCTGATTCAGTGGCTTACTTGGCTGATTTAGATCAGTTAGCTTTAGCTAAAGCTAAAAAGGACCTTCATCCGGCCAGGGATAATTATGAACAAAGAGTAACTGAGACTAGAGTGGCTAAAGGCGGCAAGGAGTTGTTGACCTTTACTGAGTTTGGCCGGGGACTTTTAATCCGGGGAGTAGCAGCTAAGCTTAAGGCTAAACGGGTACAACCGATTGCTGCTGAAGTTGCTAGAGAGATTGCCCGGATGAGAAAACTAGACCCGACTATTGAGTTTTTAAGTTTTCATCAGGTACATCAAGCAGCCAGAGCCAATGCCATTGAACTTCCTACCCGGGAGATTGATAAGGATAATCGTCTAGCTCAAATTACAAGATTAGCAGCTGATTATAGAACTAAACATCAAGAGCAAAACCCAACCTTTGAAGAGCTGGTGGTATTGATTAATCAGGATAACGGCAATAATGCCTGCACTGTGGGTAATTTAGATAAGTGGTTAGCCAATAATGAGATGACCAGAGATTCCTTACCAATACGCAAAGGTCGGATTTCCGGGGATGAATGGGTGCAGTTAGTACTTGCTAAGGCAGAAGCTGTTGCCAGCCAAACTAAAACCAGAACTATATCACTGGTAGCTTTACGTCAAGCTCTAGACATTAAATCAGCGGCTTTTGCCAATCGGGTTAGACGTCTTAAAGAAAGAAAAAATATTGATTTAGAACAAGAGCTTGAACAAGCAGGTTTTAGGCTCAAAAGAGGGTCGGTTTCTACTGCTGAAACTTTTAAACCAGCAGCAAGGTCAAAAACTAAAAAGACTCCTCGGAGAAGAGCAGCTAAACCAACGGTTGAACCTCAACAATCCGAACCAGTAAGCGAACCAAAAAGATTAGCCTTTGATACCCTATCGCAGGATGAAGCAGCCAGGCAACTTAAATCTCATGGAGAGAAGTTTCCCAGTTTAGATATTGCCGGTAGGTTAGAGATGCTGATGCGTGAGGGTGATTTTACCCTAGCTGCTGCCCTTGTGGGAAGAATAGAAAAAGCTGAGATGCAATTTTCTTTACAGATAGCTAATGAGATTGAGCGAACAAAATTAAAATTAAAAGTTTTAGCTCAAGAATCTGACCAAGCCTCTTTGGATAACGGAGGAAAAGCCAAGCGATATGATTTTGATCAATGGGAGCATCCGGCAGCTGATTTAATTCCCCAGGACGTTGCTTTAGCCTATCCAGTCGGTATGCGCTTAGGTTTTGGGTATTTGGGGGGCAAAAATATTACTGAGGGGGAAATTCAAGCTCTTTTTATTGACCGGCGGCTTTTAAAACCAGCCCTTAGTCTTCATCGAATGTTTCGGAATGTAGTTCAAGGTCCAACTAAGGAGCTTAGGGATTTAGAGGAACAGCTAAAGCAGCTGGAACGGATACGTTATAGAATTTCTTATCAAGTACTTTTCCAGAAAACTGATTATCCGCTTGAGAAAAGTCATTTCTGGTTGTTTCTGGCTAGGGTAATAAGCGCAATCGGTACTATTTCTCAAAAGAGAGCAAGTGTTCTGGCAGCAGTGGCTGATTACGAACGCAGAGCCGGCCGCCTTCAGAAAGCAATAGAGCTTTATCGGGAAGCTGAGCTAAGCGCAAGAGAAGCCCTATCTAGCCAGAGTGATTCTTTAGAAAGAGTATTAACAGTTCACGCCTCTCGTGAGAAAGCTTTCGCTCAAAGACAATTAGCTGCTAACCTTTTTCAACAGGCAGTGGTATTGCGTCGTCAGGGCAATAGCAATATCGAGGAGTCGATTAATTTAAATAACCAGGCAATTGATTTGTATGAACAATCCTTGGAAGGT
>CAZFML010000018.1:7239-15236 GCA_964519975.1 uncultured Planctomycetia bacterium | reverse complement strand
AGTTTTTCTCGGAGGCCCCTTGGTTGACAAGCAGGAGTTTATTGAAAATTTTAGATCTTTTTTCGAAAAACTTAAATTTTATCTGACAAAAAATGACTACGAACTACTTATTAGCACCTCGCGACGTACGCCAAAAGAAACTGAGCAATATATCAAACAAGAATTGGAAGGCTTTGAACATGTTGGAGCCAGCGTTATCGCAAGCCAAAATAATTTTGATTTTGTTTTTGAGGGCTTCATCGCTTTAGCCGATATGGTTTTTGTAAGTAATGACAGTATTTCAATGATATCGGAAAGCGCAGCTATCAACCCTTCTACGGTTTGTGTTTCTTTGGGTGCTGAGGACGATAAACACAAGGTATTTCTTCAATCAATAAAAGATGAGATTAGTTTTCTGGACAAACCCTACGATGTAGATTCGATAATCTTGCGATCCTGTAAGATGTTTGAGAAAAATAAACAGAAATTACTTAAGGCTATGGAGGTTTTGATTTAATGCGTATAATGCAGATTCTTCCAGCTATGAACATCGGCGGCATTGAGCGCGGGGTGGTCGATTTGGCTAAGTTTTTTAAAGAGGGAGAAGTTTCAAATGTGGTGGTTAGCTCCGGAGGAAGACTAATCGAAGAGTTAAGCCGCCAGGGAGCCGTGCATCACAAGTTACCGGTACACCGAAAGTCGCCTTTAAGTCTGTTTTATATAAAAACATTGCGGGGAATTATCAACAAAGAAAATATTGATATTGTTCATGCCCGCAGCCGGGTGCCAGCCTGGATAAGCTTTTTTGCAACCCGTGCAACCAGGACTCATTTTATTACTACAGCCCACGGAGTCTATCAGAATCAGTTCTTTAGCGAGGTTATGGGTTGGGGTAAATATGTAATTTGTCCTTCTCGGGTAGTGGCCCGTCAAATGAAAAACAAGTTTGGAGTTGGCGAAGAAAAAATAAAAATCATACCGCGCTGGGTAGATTTAGATAAGTTTACCTTCCATGATTATCGAAGTCGAGCCCAAAGTAATCTGATCGTCAGCATTGGACGCATTTCACCAACTAAAGGCTACCAGTATTTAATCGAGGGTTTTAAAAAGATAGTCCGGCTGAACCCTTATTTTAAGCTAAAGATAGTCGGTTCAGCTGATAAATCTAAAGCCCGCTACCTAGATTATTTGAAAAGCTTAGTTAGCCGTTTTTCCCTAAATTACAACGTTGAATTTGTTGGTTTTGAAAAAAATGTCGAAACTATTTTAAGTGAGGCGCGAGTTTTAGTTGCTCCTTCAGTTATTGAGGAGTCGTTCGGCAGAGTAGTGATTGAGGCTTTTGCTTCGGGGGTCCCAGTAGTGGCCACTAACATTGGAGGATTTAAAGAGATAGTTGAATCCGGTAAAAACGGCCTCCTGATTGAACCAGCAAACAGCCAGGCGATTAGCGAAGCTGTTATACGTCTGATAAAGGAACCAATTTACGCTCAAAAGATGACTGAAGCTGCACGTCAAAAGGTAGAACGGGTTTATACTTTAGAACAGTGCCTTGAACAAACTAAAAAGGTCTACGAAGCTACGCTTAGAAATTTAAACATCTTGGTAGTTAAAATTTCTTCTTTAGGTGATGTCATTTTGAGTTTTCCTTCACTTAAAGCAATACGTGAGTCTTTCCCTGAAGCCAGGATCTCGGTTTTAACTTCAAAAAAATACTATCCCTTGTTGGATGACTGTCCTTATATCGATAGAATTGTTACCCTTGAGAGCGACTACAAAAAATTCCGCAATTTACGTAAAGTTTCCAAAAGCTTACGGCGGATGAGCTTTGATTATATAGTTGATTTACAGAATAGTCGTCCTTCACACCTTATTAGTTTTTTAAGCTTTCCGCGTTACTCTTTTGGCTATAGTCTTCGCTGGGGCAGACTGCTTACCAATCGAATTGCTTATAACCGAAGTTTAAGTCCGCTTGCTTCCCAGGAAGAGATTTTACAACTTCTCGGGGTGAGGCTTAAAGAAAAAAAGTTAATTTTCTGGAAGCAGAAAGGTCAACGCGATTTCAACTTACCGAAAATGGATCTTGTCGGTATTAATTTAACTGCTTCTGGACGTTGGCATTCAAAGAACTGGCCCAAGAAACATATTCTGCGGTTGATAGAGTTGATTCAGAAAAATTTACCCTCAGCAAAGGCTGTGCTTATCGGAGATAAAGATTCGGAAAAATATGCTCAAGAGATCGAGGGGTCTTTAAGTGTTTCACCTATTAATCTTTGCGGCAAAACTAATTTAACCGATTTAGGGGGAGTTTTACGGAAACTGAGGGTTTTTATTACTCCGGATACGGCAACTTTGCATTTAGCTTCAGCGCTTGAGATTCCGGTTATTGGTCTTTTTGGACCAACCGACCCCCAGCGTCATACAGTAGAAAGTAGCGATCTTGCTGTTTTTGTAGAAAAACTATCCTGCTCGTTTTGTTATCGGCCAAAATGCAAATTAGCCGAAGAAGCGCTCTGCTTAGAAAAGATACAACCTCAGGCTGTGTTCTCTAAGGTTAAGGAGATATTGACCCGATGAATATCCTAATTTTAACCACGCATCTTAACCCCGGCGGAGTCTCACGTTATGTTTTAAATCTAGCCAAGGGATTAGTTAGGGAAAACCATAAAGTCTGGGTCGCTTCCAGCGGTGGAGCTTGGGTTAAAGATTTAGCAAATATCGGAGCTATCCACGAAACCATTCCGATAAAAACAAAATCAATTGCCAGTTTTAAAATATGGCTTTCATTGTTCAGGCTTAGAAAAATAATCTCTGATCAAAATATTGATGTAATTCACGCCAATACCCGGGTAACCCAGTGTTTAGCTGACTTAATCTACCGAAAGCTTAAAATACCCTACATAAGTGCCTTTCACGGATTTTATAAGCCTAATTTATTCCGAAAGCTATTTAAGTTTTCAGGAGTTTTGGCGATTTCAGTCAGCAATAAGGTGAAGCGTCACTTAATCCAAGATTTAAAGATTGAGGAGGGGAAAATTCGGGTAGTTTACAACGGTATTGATATAAAAGCTTTTGCTCCCGGAGAAAACCGACGTAAAGAAAAAGGCTTTAGCCCCAGTGACTACTTAATCGGAATTCTCGGCAGAATATCTGAAGAAAAAGGTCATTTCTTGGCTTTGGAGGCAGTAAAGCTACTGTTGCCTTGCTATCAAAACATACAACTCTTAATTTCTGGAGAAGGAAGGTTAAAAGATAAACTAGAAAGGGAAATTGAGACAAAACAGTTAAGCCGGAATGTCAAGTTTTACCCGACTAGCTCTGATGAATTCTTAGACACCATTAATTTATTAATTATGCCTTCGATAAAAGAAGGTTTCGGCTATTCAGTGGTTGAAGCCTTTGCCAAGAAAGTACCGGTTGTCGGCTACAGCACCGGAGGTATATCGGAAATTATCCGCAGCCGGGAAAATGGAATGCTGTTTTATGGCTACGAACCATTTGCCCTGGCCGCAGCTATTAAGGAACTAATTATCGATCGTGATTTGCGAGAAAAAATTGTTAAACAGGCTTACCGGGATGTTTTTTTCTTTTCTATAGAGCGTATGGTGCCAGAAACACTAAAGGTATATCAAGAGGTGGTGAAATGAGAAGAAAAGTTATTTCGATTAGTCTGCTGATTGCTTTTATTTTGGTAATTTCGCTCAGCGTTTATCTTAAAGCAAATTACGCAACTCCGATTTTGATGTATCATTCGCTTGATGCCGAAAGAGTAAAGGATTATGCAGCTGTTTCACCGAATAATTTTTTAAAGCAGATGGAGTATATAGCCAAGCATAACTATAAAGTAATAAGCTTAGAAGAATATTGTCGGCTATTGAAAACCGGTCAGCCGATTCCCAGAAAAGCAGTAGTCTTAACCTTTGACGACGGCCACAAAGATAACTTAGGGGCTTTTAAAATTCTAAAACAATTTGATTATACGGCCACTTTTTTTATCATTGCAAAGAAAATTAATAAACCCGGATATTTGTCGATGGAGGATATCGATTTAGCCTTAAAAAATCCGAAAATAAAGATTGGTTCGCATACTATCAACGAGGCTTATTTACCAGATTTAAGCCCGAAAGAGTTAAGGCGCGAAGTCGCTGATTCGAAGATAATTTTAGAAAAGCTGTTTTTTCAAGAAGTAAATACGTTTTCTTATACTATTGGCGGTTACACCAAGGAAGCCTTAAAGGAAGTTGGACAGGCAGGGTATTTATGTGCCTGCACTACTAATCGCGGTTTCTCCAAAAAACTTGATCGTTTTGCCTTGCGGAGAATTAAAATTACCGACCGCGATTCAAAAATACGGCTTTGGGGTAAGTTAAGCGGCTTTTACAACTCTTTTCGAAAACCGAAAAAACCATTTTAAATGGAACGAATATTAGTAGTAACCGTTAACTGGCTCGGCGATGCCCTGATGACTACTCCAGTTTTTGAAGCAATTAAACTTAAGTTTCCCGAGGCCTACCTCGGGGTAATGGCCCCGGAAAGAGTAACTGATGTTTTTACTGACAACCCCTTTATTGACCGGGTAATTATTTTTGATGAGAAAAAGAATCAAAAAGGGTTGTTCGCTAAACTAAACTTTATCCGAAGCTTAAAGAAAGAAAAGTTTGATACGGTATTTTTGATTCATCGCTCATTCACCAAGGCTTTAATATGTTGGCTAGCCGGGATAAAATCGAGAATCGGTTATCGCCGTTTCAAAAGCTTATTTATTCTTACTTCGCCGGTTTCACCGCCTAAAAATATCCTTCATCGTCAGGACTATTACCTAAGCCTTTTTGAGAATCAAGGGATATCTTTCAACGAGAAAACCCCGGTTTTTTACATCTCTGGACAAATACAGCAAAAGGTAAATGTTTCCTTCCAAGCAATAAGGCAAAAACATAAATATATAGTAGGGATGAACCCTTCGGCTAATTGGGAAGCTAAGCGCTGGCCAGCTGAAAATTTCGCAGAGCTTGCTGATCATTTAATTAAAAAACACCAAGCAGCAGTTCTTTTCATCGGAACTAAAAAAGAACGTCAACTAATCGCTCAAGTTACCAAACAGATGAAATTTCAGGCTTATGATTTTTCAGCCAAGACAAATCTTAAAGAGTTAGGAGCTTTAATGAAGAATAGCGACCTTTTTGTCTCCAACGATTCTGGTCCGGCACATCTGGCGGCTGCCTTAGCTGTCCCGACTTTAGTTCTTTTTGGCCCTACGGCCAGAGAGATAACCGCCCCGCGGGGTCCAAAGGTTAAAATAATTCAAAAAGACTTCGGCTGCAGAATCCCTTGTTATGATTTTAATTGTCGCGATAACAAATGCATGAAGGATATAACTCCTCAAGAAGTAATTGTTGCTGCCGAAAACCAGATGGCCAATGTCTAAAAAAATACTGATAAACTTCTTAACAAACCTCGGAGATACAATTGTCGGATTGCCGGTGCTAGATCGCATAAAGGCTAATTATCCGGAATCAAAGATAGCTGTCATAGCCTCTCCTAAAACAAAAAGATTTCTTCTCGGGAATAACTTTATTGATGAAGTTATTGTTTACGATAAGCTTTGGCCGTGGTTTCAGAAGTTTAAATTTGTCTTAGACATGAGGGGAAAGTATGATTTAATGATTGATTTAAAAAATACCTTTCTTCCAGTAGTTCTCAGAGTCAAAGAAAAGACATCGTTTGTGCGTAAATTTCCTAAAGGAATGCATGCTAAAGATGAGTATTTGAGCTTGATCGAAAAAATTGCTCCGAAAAAGTCGGAAGTCAAGAGCGAATTAATCCCTGATCAACAAAGGCGGGAAAAATTAGAAAGCCTGCAGATAGATAAGGCGATATTTATTGCTTGTTCTTCTCGCCAAACGCTCAAACAGTATCCTTATGAATGTCTAGAAGAAGTGGTCGGCCGATTGAGACTTAAATATCCTTTAGCTATTTTAGGTATTGCCAAGGATCGCTCTTTTTATAGAGATATTTTGTCTCGAGAAGGCGTGATTGATCTTGTCGGAAAGACTGAGATGGATGAAGTTTATTTTTTACTTAAGAATTATGCAGCTTTACTCCTATGCGTTGATTCCAGTATTATGCATTTAGGCAGCTACCTTAATTTGCCAGTTGTTGCTCTTTTTGGACCTAGCAATCCCCAGCGATATAGACCCTGGTCTAAAGATTACCTTGTTTTACGCCGCAAGGAATATATTGCATCTTTACCACGCGAGACAAATTATCAGGCCCGTCTTGAGTATATGAAAATAGACCCCAAAGAAGTCCTGGTGGCTATAGAAGAAATGATTAGTAAACATCCCAATGGAAAATTTTAAGCGTATACTAATTATAAGAACCGACCGCCTGGGAGATGTTATTCTTTCTACGGCGGCAGTTAGAAACTTGCGTCTTAGTTATCCCGATGCCTATATAGCTTTTCTTTGTCGACCCTATACCAAGGATGCGGTTATTGGCAATCCTGACTTAAATGAAGTTATTGTCTATGATAAGTATGGCAAGCAGAAAAGCCTTGGGGCGACAATAAAATTCGCTTGGGGTTTAAGAAGGAAAAAGTTTGATTTGGCAGTTGTTCTGCATCCCACGAATCGGGCCCACTTGATAGCCTTTTTAGCGAAGATACCGAAAAGAGTCGGCTGGGACAGAAATTTGAGCTGGCTGCTTACTAAGAAAATTAAACATCTAAAACAGGAAGGTAAAAAACACGAGCTGGAATACAGCCTAGATATTTTAAAAGCCATAGGCCTGGAGGTTAGCAGTAAAGATACTTACTTTCCGATACCAAATGAAGCCGTAAAAAGGGTAGAGGAGTTGCTTAAGCAAAATGGAGTTAGTAGAAATGATCAGCTTATTGTAATTGGCCCTTCGGCATCGTGTCCATCCAAACGCTGGCCAAGGGATAATTTTTTAAAGCTTATAAAACTTTTAAAGGAAAAAGCTAGTTCTAAGTTTGTAGCGATAACTTCTGAAGCTGAACGTCAAATTGCCGAAGAGATGGTTAAGGACAATCAAGTCATTGATTTTAGAGGAAAACTCAATATTTCGGAATTAGGGGCCCTGTTTAAACGATCAGCCCTTTTTATTTCTAATGATTCCGGACCAGTACATATTGCTGCCAGTATTGGAACTCCGGTAATCTCTATTTTTGGAAGATCTGACCCTGGGCTTTCACCCCAACGCTGGAGACCTTTAGGCAAAAATTCAACTTATATTCATAAAGACGTTGACTGTCCGGTCTGTTTAGCCCATAACTGCCGAAAGGGGTTCCTTTGCCTTGAGGCAGTTACTCCAGAAGAGGTAGCCGAAAAAGCTCGCCTAATGTTGATTAGCCGTAAAAATATTTGACAGATTAGGCTATTTGTGTTAATTTAATCCTTAATTTAGTTTGTGATTTTATTCACAAGCTATGCCTATTTTTTTGAAAATCAACTAAACTCGAAGATACTAATGCATTACATTTCCCTAGAGAATTTTTCCAAATTCCTTGAAAGCTTAAGTAAAGACTACCAGGTATTCGTTCCAGTCAAAAAAGACGCGCAGCGTTTCTATAGCAAATTAGCCGATTCAGTAGGTGATTTTGTTGTTGATGAGGTTCGAGCCTTTGAGCCGCTGAAAGTTTTCTTTTTAAGAGCCCGCGAAAGAGTAGCTTCTGGATTTAGTGATTCAATCCCTGGCAAATCAAGCAAACCCTTTGCTGTCGTTGGCGTAAAAGCCTGTGATTTAAAAGGGTTTAAGATTCAAGATTATGTTTTTAGCAACCATGACTATCAAGACCCTTTCTATCTAGCCTTACGTCAGAAGAATTTAATTATTTCCGCTGATTGCAGCTGTGTGATTGACAGTTGTTTTTGTTCAAGTTTCGGTTTAAAGCCTTATCCTCAAGAGAATTTTGATCTTAACTTGTCTTTAGTCGATGACGGATTTGTTGTCGAGAGCGGTTCAGAAAAGGGCAAAAAACTCATTGAACGATTCACCTTGTT
>CAZFML010000018.1:0-7221 GCA_964519975.1 uncultured Planctomycetia bacterium | reverse complement strand
CGCCAACCTCGCGAAGATTTGCTTAGCGAACGAGCCAAGCAGCGCGAAAAAGTTACTAAACAAGTCGAAGAAAATGTGGTTAAAAATGAAGTTCCCGGGCATAATAATCTTAAAGGTGTGGTTGAGAAAAGCTATGAATCGGAAATCTGGAAAGATGAAGCTAGGACTTGCGTTGAGTGCGGTGCTTGCAATGTGATCTGCCCTACCTGCCATTGTTTTCTTTTATATGACCAAAAAGATCAGAATCGAATGGAGCGACTTCGGATTTGGGATTCGTGTATGATTAAAGATTTTGCACGGGTAGCCGGCGGAGCTAATCCCCGCGAGAAGCTTTGGATGAGATTGCGTAATCGCTTTGAGAAAAAGTTTGACTTCTTTCCAAAGGTAGCTGGTGAATATGCCTGTACCGGTTGCGGCCGTTGTATACAGGCCTGTCCAGCCAAGATTGATATCAGGAAGGTTTTAAAAAAGCTAGTAGATAATGTCTAAAATGGAAAATCCTTATCGTCCGATTGAAGCTGAAGTGCTTGAAGTTGTAACTGAGACACCAACTATCAAAACTATAGTTTTTCGCCCCAAGCAAACTTTAACTTTTAAAACTGGCCAGTTTGTTGAGCTAACTATCCCCGGAGTAGGCGAAGCTCCTTTTACGCCATCGTCAAGGCCGTCGGTACGCGAGACTATGGAAGTAACAGTGATGAAAGTTGGCAAAGTTACTGATAATATTCACCAGCTTAAAAAAGGGGACACCATTGGCGTTAGAGGACCCTTTGGCGTAGGATACCCGGTAGATGAGTTTAAGGGTAAAGAAATAGTAGTTGTTGGTGGTGGCTGCGGATTTGCTCCTTTACGCAGTCTTATGTATGAATTTTTTGCCCGGAGCGGAGAATTTAAGAAATTATCTTTCCGTGGTGGCTGCAAAACCCCACAAGAGCTATTGTATAAAAAGGAGATTCAGGGTTGGTCTAAACGAGATGATTTAAATTTAAGGCTTACGGTTGATAAAGGTGATTCCGAGTGGATGGGTGATGTCGGCGTGGTCACCACTATTTTAGACGATTTGGATATGGATTATCCTAGGGCCATAGCAGTAGTTTGTGGTCCGCCAGTCGCAATGAAGTTTTCAACTAAAAAGTTGTTAGAGCTGGGCTTTAAGGAATCGAATATTTATCTTTCGATCGAAAAAAACATGTCTTGCAGTATCGGAAAATGCGGTCATTGTCGGATTGGAACCTACTATGCCTGTAAAGATGGCCCAGTGTTTACCTACGATCAGATAAAAAGTTTTTCTGATATTTGGGATTAAATTATGGAAACTAGTGCTGAGCAATTACATCAAGGAAGACTAAATCTTAACTCTAAATCCGGGGATAAAGAGAGGTTGTTTGTTGATTTGGATATCTGCGTTGCTGGGGAATGCAAAAACTGCAAATTAGAGTGCAGTTATTTTTATCATACCCAAAATCCGGTCAACAATGGGATAGTTTCTTTGACTGAGCTTTGCACTTATGCTTTGGTTTGCCGAAAGTGTGAAGAACCACATTGTGTTAATTCGTGTCCCTTCGAAGCCTTAGAGCCGCAAAAAGAAAAAGATAATATGTTGATCCGACACAATATGCGTTGTGTAAGCTGTAAATCCTGTTCCCTGGCTTGTCCTTACGGAACTATTTATCCTGAGCATGTTCCTTACCTGATTCATAACTGTGATTTCTGCTTTGATCGAAGAAAGCAAAGCAATGAACCGCTTTGCATCAAATCCTGTCCTTATGGGGCTTTGAAGTTAGTTAGCGCTGATCTTAAGCTTGACGAAAACACATTTTTGGTAGGTGACAATTTGATAGTTCACTCTACCCATTGGGATCGAGAAAAAGTATGATTTACTTAGTCTATCTTTTTATTTTTGGTTTTTTACTGACTGCCATCATTGGTCTGTTAAGCAGCTGGCTTGATCGAAAAGTTACCGCTAGGGTTCAATATCGCGTGGGGCCACCGGTTTTACAGCCGTTAATAGATATTGTGAAACTCTTCGGCAAGGAGACGCTTATTCCTAAAGGTGCATCGAAAATAACCTTTTTAGCTGCGCCGCTTGTTGGTTTAGGGAGTGTAATTTTAGTTTCAACGGTTCTTTGGTTTAATAACTTTAATCCTACCCAGAGTTTTCTCGGCGATATAATCGTAGTAGTCTACTTGTTGGCCATTCCTCCAATAAGTATAATTATCGGCGGTTTTGCTTCCGGTAACCCTCTGGCTAGTTTTGGTTCATCCCGCGAGATGAAGTTAATGCTGGGTTACGAACTTCCCTTTATCCTGGCGGTCTTAGTTCCGATTATTCAAAGTGGTTTAACTCTGCGCTTAGGTGAAATTTTAAGCTCACAGGCTCAAAGCGGTGTAGCCTTAGGGAGCTTTTCGGGTTTTTTGGCATTTATAGTTATTATGATGTGTATGCAGGCAAAGCTAGCTTTGGTTCCCTTTGACATCCCGGAAGCTGAAACCGAGATTGTCGGCGGGCCATTGATTGAGTATTCTGGCCTGCCGTTGGCCATATACAAACTTATGAAAAATATGCTTTTATTTGTTATTCCTTTTTTTGTAATTATACTTTTTATGGGTGGCGTCAGAACCGATGGCATACATCTTCTATATGGGATTTTAAAATATATCGGCGTAGTAGCCTTAATAACCGTTATCCGTAACACCAACCCCCGTGTAAGGATTGATCAGGCGGTAAAGTTTTTTTGGGGGCCAATGACCCTGGTTTCGGCAATAGCCGTTTTCTTAGCCTTTAGAGGTCTATGAGTATTACGTTAAAAGCACTTTTAAAATCGCCCTGGGTGTTTCATCTTTCAACCGGCAGTTGCAACAACTGTGATATTGAAATCCTTGATTGCTTGACGCCGCGTTTTGATGTTGAGAGATTCGGTATGCTCTTAGTCGGCAGCATAAAACACGCTGACGTGCTTTTAGTAACCGGGTCGGCTAATCGAAAGTGCATTTCCCGGATCAAAAAAGTCTACGAACAGATGCCTAAACCTTGTGTGGTGGTAGCAATCGGCGAATGTTCTTTGTCGCGCGGTATGTTTATTCATAGTTATAATTGTCCTTTGCCGGTAGATAAGATTATTCCGGTAGATGTATACATACCAGGATGTCCGCCAAAACCAGAGGCAATTATCGCCGGAGTTGTTAAGTTAATCGGAAAATTAAGCGGAACAGGAAACTCTAATAGCAAATGAATAGAAACGAAATTATTAAGGATTTAGAAGAAAGGTTTAGCGAGGATGTTTTAAACATTTTTGACAAAACAGATAAAAGGGTCTATATCGATATTAAACCCCAGGCGATTGTCAAAGTCGCAACATATGTTTTTAAAAATTTGGGGGCCAGATTTAATATCGCTTCAGGAGTTGATACCCGTGAGGGAATCGAAATTCTTTACCACTTTATTTTGGAAAAAATTAACCTGTTGATTTCTTTGCGGGTAAAACTGGATAAAAAGAAGTTAGAAATAGATTCACTGGCTCCGATATTTGAAGGCGCAAACTGGATCGAACGCGAAATTTACGAAATGCTAGGCGTTAATTTCCGCGGACATCCAGAGTTAAAAAGACTGCTCTTGCCCGATGAGTGGCCAGAAGGTGTCTATCCTTTACGTCGAGACTACCAAGAGTGGGATGAAAGCGCAATTCGAGACAGAGGACTTTAAATGGCAAAAAGAACCATAGTACCAATAGGACCATATCACCCCTTACAGGAAGAACCTGAGTTTTTTACTTTGACTGTAGAGGGAGAGACGGTTGTTGATATCGATGTTGCCATTGGCTATAACCATCGAGGGATCGAGAAACTTTCCGAACGCAAAACCTTTGATCAATCTACTTTTGTGATTGAAAGAATTTGCGGCATTTGCTCAACCAGTCATCCTTACGCTTATACTCGGGCGGTTGAAGATATTATCCCTCTTGAGGTTCCTCCGCGAGCTAAATATATCCGGACAATTATTGCCGAAGGCGAACGTATTCATTCGCATCTTTTATGGTTAGGCCTGGCCGGTCATTTTTTAGGTTACAATACCGTATATATGTGGGCCTGGAAATTACGCGAAGAAATTTTAGATGTTATGGAGGCTCTTTCAGGAAACCGAAATAATTATGCTATGTTTAAACCGGGAGGAGTAAGGCGCGATATAAAAAAAGAAGATATTGCTCCGGCCATAAAAAAGATCGATTCAATTATTCCGACTTTAAGGATGCTAAAAAAGGCAGTTATTGATGATCCGGTTCTCCATGCCCGAACAAAAGGGGTTGGAGTTTTAACCAAACAGGAAGCGATAGATTTTTGTGCTTTAGGTCCTACATCGAGAGCCTCAGGAGTAGCCAGAGATTTACGCAAAAATTGCTCTTACGGAGCTTACGATAACATTAACTGGGATATGATCGTTACTGACAACGGAGATGTTTTCGATAAGGCTGTAGTTAGAATCTTGGAGACTTTCGAATCGATAAACATAACAAAGCGTTGCCTGTTAAATCTTCCCGATGGTGAGATTGATGCCAATATTAAAAGTATTCCTCCCGGAGAAGGGATCGGCCATATCGAAGCTCCGCGCGGTGAATGTTTTCATTATGTAAGAAGCGATGGGACAAATCGACCCAGCCGCCATAAAGTAAGGGCTCCAACTTTTATGAATTTACCGACTTATAAAGCAACTGTAGTTGGAGAAACTATTTCCGATGCAACTATAATTTTAGCGGCAATCGATCCTTGCTATTGCTGTACCGAACGAATGGCTGTGCGCAACCGAAAAGGTAAAATGCTCTATAACGGTGAGGATCTAGTTCGTCTTTCACAAGTTAAAACCCAAAAAATTAAAGATAAGTTAGGTGTAAAGTGACATTTGTATCCGATTATTTCAGATTTGACGCTTTATCCATATTCGTAGGGATATTCATCTGGTTTTTTTCTATTCTGGTAACCATATACTCAATGGGTTATATGCGTTCGCAAAGGGGCATCCTACGTTATTATCTCTATATTTTTCTCACCCTACTTGCTTCCTTAGGGGCAGTTTTTTCCAATAATCTGATTATCTTTATGGTCTTCTGGGGATTTTTGGGATTGTTGCTTTATCTTTTGATTGGTTTTGGTAAAAAGGAAAACACACAAGCTACGGCAAAGAAAACTTTTATCTTAATCGGTGGTAGCGATAGTTTAATGATTTTGGGCGTAGCTTTGATTTGGAAACTTACCGGCTTGTTCGAGATGGATTTAATTTCAATACCTTTAACTTCTAAGCCGGCTATTTTTGCTTATCTTTGTCTAGCGGCTGGTGCTTTTGCTAAAGCCGGGGCCATGCCTTTTCATACTTGGGTTCCTGATACGGCAGAAGATGCTCCAACGCCGGTTTCAGCCTTTCTGCCAGCATCATTAGATAAACTTTTAGGGATATATTTTTTAGCCAGAATTTCCCTGGAAATGTTTCAACTGGATTTAGGCATGAACACGGTCTTGATGTTTCTGGGAAGTCTTACTATCGTGGCCGCGGTTATGATGGCTATTGTTCAGCATGACTTAAAAAGGTTGCTTGGTTATCATGCTGTGAGCCAGGTTGGTTATATGCTTTTAGGTATAGGTACTGGAACAGCCTTAGGTATCGCTGGCGGATTATTCCACATGCTTAACAATACAATCTATAAATCATGTCTGTTCTTTGGGGCTGGTGCTGTCGAAAAACGAACCGAAACTACCGACCTAGAACGTTTAGGCGGCTTAGCTAAAATAATGCCGGTTACTTTTGTTGCTTTCTTAATCGCTTCTTTAGCAATTTCTGGGGTACCACCTTTCAACGGCTTTGCTTCCAAATGGATGATTTACCAAGGCGTTATCGAAACTGCTAAAACTTCTGGCGGTCTTTGGGTGGTTTGGTTAGTTTCGGCTATGTTCGGAAGCGCCTTGACCCTGGCCAGTTTTATGAAACTTATCCACGCTGTGTTTTTGGGTCAGTCCCATAAAGACTGGCTACCACTAATTAAGGACAAGAAATCAGAGATTGGAGCAACTATTAAGATACCAGGGATGGTTTTAGCTTTGCTTTGTGTAGTTTTTGGTGTCTTTGCCCACCGAATCCCTTTAAAGATCTTTATCTTTCCTAGCCTTGGACAGCCGCTGGAATTCTCAGGTTTCTGGAATCCCAGCCTGGCGACGGCCTTGTTGCTTGCTGGAATAGTTATCGGCTTAATAGTTTATCTTTTAGGTACCGTCTCTAAATCCAGGGAAAGTGATGCTTTCGTCGGTGGAGAGAATCTGGTCAAACATGCTGATATGCGAACCTCGGGGGTTGACTTTTACAATACGATTAAGGAAATAGGCGTGTTAAAGGTTATTTATAAAATGGCTGAGAGAAAACTTTTTGATATCTATGAACTGGGGGCTAAACTCACTTTGACTTTCAACAGTTTTCTACGTTACCTACATAACGGAGTTTTATCAACTTATTTAGCCTGGTGTCTTCTCGGTACTGGTATCCTTTTCTATATTTTATTAAAATAAGATGTTAGAGCTTTATATTCTACTAATTTTCATGATCGTCGGCGCAATTGTTGCGGTTGAACTTAAAGACCTTTTGTCTTCGGTTATTGCAGTAGGTGCTGTAGGCTTGGGGCTTTCAATTACCTTTCTTATACTTAAAGCCCCGGATGTAGCAATTACTCAATTAGTGGTTGAAATTTTGTGTCTAATTATATTGGTTCGGGCTACCCTAAAAAAAGATTTACCATTTTCAACTAGTGGGCGCTGGTTTGTTAACACCATGATCACTTTAGGTTTTATTAGTTTATTTTTATTAGCCGCCTATAGGGCAATTGACAATTTACCTAGCTTTGGTCAGCCGATAATGCGGGTGGCGACCACTTACCTTAAAGAGGGTTTAACTAAAACCGGAGCAAGCAATATAGTTGCTTCGGTTATACTTGACTATCGGGCTTACGATACCTTAGGTGAAGCTACGGTTTTGTTCACCGCCGTAGTTGGTGTGTTAACCTTGGTACGCAGGGTCGGGCGTAAAAAAATAGGGGAAGATTTCGATGAGTAAAGAGCATAACAAAGGGATGTCAGTGATCGTTAAGACCATTACTCGTCTTACTGTAGGCTTAATACTTCTTTATGGTATCTATATAGTTTTACACGGGCACGTTTCGCCTGGAGGAGGATTTGCCGGAGGGGTGA
>CAZFML010000017.1:0-15451 GCA_964519975.1 uncultured Planctomycetia bacterium | reverse complement strand
CAAAGCCGAAACCAGGCTGCGGTAAAAAATTTGCGAAAGCTCCTCTTTTTGTTTGGAGGCTTTATTTTCTTTTAAGAATACTGAACTCTTTTTGTCCGGAGACCAAAAACTAAACCCCTGCTCTTTTTTTAGCTTCTCGGCTTCTGGTTCAGACACTCCCAAAGCTTTGGCAATCTGGTTGGTCAAATGCTGGGAAGTAAAAGTCAGGGGGCGCCAGAAGCAGAGACTGCCGGTCTTGGCAATCACCAAAGTACTTTCTTCAGCTCCCAAGTCCAGCCAAAGAGTTACGCTGTTATCAGAAGTAAAACTTTTTTTGCCGGCAGCGAGATTAATCAAACTGATCGGCGCCACTTCTATAGCTATTGGCTTAAGGCTTAATTCGCTGAATAAAGATATGGTTCTCTGGACGGTTTCTTTGGCGGCACAGGCTACCAATACTCTCTGCTGAGGGGTTTTTAAACCCGGTAGTTTCTGGCCCTTGATATAACTATAAACCACTGCTTCCAGGCTTAAGCCAAAGGGTTTGGTTTGAGCTACTTTCCAGCGAATTGCCTGTTTTAACTCCTCCTCAGACATCTGAGGAAAGCTAAAGTTATAAACCTGGACCTCTTTGGCCGAAATAGAAGCTATTACTTCCGGCCCGATTTTATTGCGGCTGATGATTCGTTTAAGAAACTCATGGCGATCAGATGAGTATTGTTCGCGGTCAATAGCAATGATTTCTAATTCCGAGCCAGAGCCCTGAGCCAACTGAACGATTTTAATGCTCGAGGTACCAACATCTACGGCTGCCGGCAAACCAGCCGGCAAAGAGGCGGTTTTCGGTTTGGGGAAAAGAACGGCTTTAGAAGCCGGCCGAAAATGAGTGAAAATAGTCGAAACCTTATCAACGGCTTGCTTTTGTTTTTCGAAAATCTCCTTTACGATATTTTCTCGGTCCATTGAACTTCTTCTTTTACCAGGTTAGGCTGAGGTTGTGTCCGGGCAATCACCTCTTCAGCCAAGCTTAGGTAATTACTGGCGCCGCTGGAATGGCGGTTGTATTCAATTATCGATTTCTTATGCATTTGAGCTTCAGCTAACTTTATGTTCATCCGGATAGAAGTCTGAAATACTTTATCCTTAAAGTAAGCTCTGATTTGACCAAGAATCTCCCGGCTCATTTTAGTACGCCGATCAAAAAGGGTCGGCAATACTCCCAGGATTTCCAGTTGAGAGTTGAGGCGTTCAGCTACGATGTTAATAGTTGAGAAGAGTTCTTTCATCCCTTCAAGGGCAAAATAATGGGTCTGTAAAGGGACTAAAAGCAACTTGGCCGCTACCAAGCCATTGATGGTTAAAAGATTAAGCGAAGGTGAACAGTCGAGAATTATATAGTCATAGTGCCTTTGGCCGGTGTTGATCATTTTATTGATTGCGGTCCTGAGGATCATCTCTCTTCCTAAGAGATCAGCTATTACAAGTTGGGCGCCAGTAAGCAAGGGATTAGCCGGAGCAATATCTAAATAAGGAATATGAGTCGGCACAATTGAATGTTCCAGTTCCAGATTCTTTACCATCACATCATAGATTGAATAGGTCAAGCGGTCGATGTCCACTCCTAAACCCAATGAGGCGTGAGACTGGGCATCCAAATCAATCAGCAGAACTTTGAGATTTTTATTAGCTAAAGCTGAAGATAGGTTTATGGCAGTAGTGGTTTTTCCGCAGCCGCCTTTTTGGTTAGCAATAACAATAACCTTTGGTTCGACAACTGAGCGAATACCGAGGTTAAAATTCAAATCCTTACCTGGCTGGGCCGGGTCCTCCGGCTGTTTGGGGTTATTTTTGGAAAAAAATGATTTAAAATCTTCAAACATCTTACGCCTCCTTAGGTTATGGACAAATTAAAGACTGTAGCCTTTGTCCAACTTTTTCTGGATAAGATGCAGAGAGTAGCCTTCTTGTCGCAAGCACTGAACAGTATCATAGACCCGCATAATCTCATTCTGGTCATAAAGCCGGGCATTGCCTTTGCGCTCCTTTACCTTAAATAGCCCTAAGTTAGTATAATAATTTACGCTAGCTACTGATACTCTCAACACTTTAGCTAATTTTTTAGTAGTGATTAAACTCACATTACCTCCATTAGTGGTCGTTACTATCTACAACACTTATTAATATATACTATAAGTGCTGTTTTGTCAAGCAAAATCAGACATTTTTTTAGGCTAAAATGGTCTCAAAATGGTAGGTAGTAAAGCTCTTTAGAACAGATAAAATCTCTTGCTGGCAGTCAGTGGTAAGCTGAAGGCGGTTAACTAAAGGAAAATCGCTATTCTGAATATAGCTAATAGAGCGTGAGGCCTGCTGGCTTAAGACCCGAACATCTTTTATCTGGCCGCGGCATCTGGTGCAGACAAAGCCCCCCTTAGATACACTAAAAGTATTTTCTTCCTCTAGAACTGCCCGACAGCTAATGCAGTGATTAAGCTCAGGCTTAAATCCCGAGAGAGTCAAAAACTTTATCAAAAAAGCATAAAGCACCATTGACTCTTTCTCATTAGCTAATAAATCTAGACAATTTTTGAGCAAGTTAAAAATGTAGGAATTGTGGTCCCAGAGTTCGGTTACCTTGTCGACAAAATTAAAAATCTGGCCAGCTACTTTAGCCTTGGCTAAATCAGAACACAGATAACCGTAATCGGACACCATGTCCACATGGGAAATCAACCAAATTTCACTGCGTTTAGGATAAAAAAGAAATTCATTAAGACTGAAAATATCTAAGGGTGAAGCAAACTCTCTTTTATTGGTATAAAAACCTTTTAAAATACCGCGAATTTTACCGAACTTCTCAGTATAAATACTGGTAATTAGACTAGTCTCTCGGAAATTATATCTTTTTAAAACAAAACCTAAGTCTTTTTTAACCATAACTTATTTAATAACTCTTGCTGCTTTTTCTCCATAACTTTTTTCTTTCTTGGACTGCAGTCATCATAACCAGCCAGGTGTAAAATCCCATGCAAACAATAAAGCAGAAGTTCTTTCTGCCAGCTGATTTTTAACTGCTTAGCTACCTCTACTGCTTCCTCCACTGAGATTATCACCTCACCTAGATAATCAGGCTGGAGTGGATCACTCAAATCAAAAGCAATAACGTCGGTAGGATTATTCCTTTTGAAATAGCGCTTATTTAAACCAATAATAAACCTATTATCAACTAAAATTAAAGATAGTTTTTTGTTGGAAAGATTAAGTAGTCGGCCGGCTCGGGTTAAAGATTGGTTAAGAGCTTTAAGATTTACTCTCTTTATTTTTTGACGGTTTGTTATTTCGATTTTCATCCTTAGGGTAGTTCACCCGGGTATGGAATATAGCATTTAAAATGCGGATAAAACTCTGGGTGATTTTTTCTATTTCTTTTAAGGTAAGATTACACTCGTCTAACTCGCCTTCCATAAACCTCTTTTTCACAACCTCGCGGACCATCTCTTCGATCCGTGACGGTGTCGGCTCTTCCAATGTACGCGACAAAGCCTCTGTAGTATCGGCTAAAGAAACAATAGCCGTCTCTTTAGTTTGCGGTTTAGGTCCAGGATAGCGATATTCTTCCTCGTGTTTTCCTTCTGGCTCAAGTTCCTTAGCTCTTTTGTAAAAATAGTAAACCAGAGTGCGACCATGATGCTGAGATATAAAATCGACAATTTTGGGATTAAGGCGGTGTTTCTTTGCTAACTCTATACCGTCTTTAACGTGGTTAAAAATAATCAGTTTGCTCATTGAAGGTTTAAGATTTTTGTGTACATCGCGGTAGCTGACTAAATTTTCCACAAAATAATCAGGTTTAACCATCTTGCCGATATCGTGATAATAAGAACCTACCCGAGCTAGCAAGGGGTTTGCGCCAATAGATTCAGAGGCAGCTTCACTTAAGTTGGCAACTACCAAAGAATGCTGATAGGTTCCCGGTGCCTCGAGAATTAATTTTCGCAGTAAGGGGTGATTGAAATCGGATAATTCCAACAAAGAGATGTTGGTTACGACCTTAAATATATACTCAAAAATCGGCAAAAATCCTAAAACAATCCCTGAAGATATAATGCCGTTTAACAAGCATACCTTAAGAAGGCTTAAATCGATACCCGATAAAACAAAAAGACTCTGCTCTCTTTCGATGATAAAGGCAACCAGAAACTGGATAATTCCGGCAATTAGTCCGGCCCTAATAACTTGAAAGCGTCGCCGGGCCCTAAAGGTAAGCATAGCAGCAGCTAAGGAAGCGGTAAAAAGACTAACCCCTAAGTTAAAATTTCCACCATCAATACCGGCACTTAAAGAAGATATAAAAATGATAAAAACTAGTGAAAGCTCTAAGTTGTTAAACAAAAGAGTGATCAACATTGCAAAACCGATAGCAATAATAGCGTAGCCAGAAAGCCTAAAAGTAATAATGGTTAAAAGAGGTATCAGCAGAGCGATTGCCGCCAGTATCGATAAATCCAGATAGTTAGGCAGGTCATCAATCTTTCTTAAGAAACGAGCATAAATGAAAAGGACCAAGGCCAAAGCCAAGAGAGAAAAATCAATAGAGTAGATAAAAAAGATAAACCCGACAATAGTAAAAAAAGTAAGGCTAACTATAAGACTATCGAGTTTAATTTCTTTTTTAGCTATAGAAATTTTCATAAGCCTGAATTATTTGTTGAATTAAAGGGTGCCTGACTACGTCTTCCTTGCTCAAAGCGATAGACTCTATACCGTCTATCGGCTTAAGCAGGCCTAGGGCTTCGATTAAACCTAATGGCTTTCCTCCGGGAAGATCGGTCTGGGTGGTATCGCCAGTAACCACTGTCTTTGAATCAAACCCTAAACGGGTAAGAAACATACGCAACTGCTCAGAGCTGCAGTTTTGAGCCTCGTCTAAAATAACAAAAGCATCATTGAGGGTTCTTCCGCGCATATAAGCCAAAGGCACTATCTCAATAACCCCGGTTTCCAAATGATCTTCGATAACCTCAGCCTCGATCATATCATAAAGGGCATCATAAAGAGGACGCAAATAAGGTCCGAGTTTCTCTTGCATTCCTCCTGGTAAAAACCCTAAAGACTCTCCGGCCTCAATTGCCGGACGAGTTAAAATAATCCGACGCACTTTTTTCTCAAGGAGAAAGTTTACAGCCATAGCCACAGCTAGATAGGTTTTCCCGGTTCCGGCTGGGCCGGTGGCTAAAACTATATCGTACTCTTTCATAGCCTGGATATATCTAACCTGGCCGTCGGTTTTGGGAAAAACTAACTTTTTGCGAGCTGAAGGCACCCGAATTCCTAACTCCCCATCGTCCTTAGCTGAAGCATTAAAAGAAGGTCTAGCCTTTTTTAAAACATGGGAGTTAAGGTACTGATGCAGTTCACTGCGGTTAAGATAAACTCCCTCTCTGGCTAAATCAATCATCTTTCCGATAAGATAAGTAGCGCGTTCGACCGGCTCTTTGTCCCCTTTTAGAAGAATTCCTCCTGGATTCATAATTATTCTAATCTTTAGCTCCTGCTCGAGGAACTTTATATTTTTATCCTCAGGTCCAAAAACTGAAGTCAAGGAAGCTAAATCGCTAATGCTGACTATTTTTTGCATAAAGCTATTACTTCAAAGCCGGTACCTTAATTTTAACTCCCGGATATAACTTATCAGGGCTCTTTAAAACATCCTTATTGTGATTGTAAAGAAATTTCCATCTGCGAGTAGTTCCGTAAAATTTATGAGAAATCTTCTGGAGGGTATCGTTTTTCTTTACGGTGTATAAAGTGTAAGCCCCTTCGGCTTCTTCAGCGGCTAACTCCTCTACCAGGGCAGCCTCATCGATAGTAACATCCTCTTCAATAAAAGCCGCCTCTTGAGAGGGTTCTTGTGACGACGCTTGCTCCTTGCGAGAACCAAACTCTATCTCAACCACCGATACTTTTCGATTTGGCCCTAACCTACTCTCTTTAGACTCATCTTCAGGTGTTCCCAATAAAAATCCGCGATTTCCTTCAACCTCGGTGTCTATCCGCGGCTTCTCGATTTCATAAGTGCGTACAGTCATGCAACCAGCTAGCAGAACAACAAAAAACAACAAATAAATATATCGCATCTTTAGACCTCCTTGGTTTTATTCCGATTTTTATCTTTCTATTTGCTCTCCTTCGGACAACTCTATATTAAGCTCCTTTAACTGCCTCTCAGAAACATAGTTAGGCGCCTCGGTTAAAGGACAAATCCCTTTCTGAGTCTTAGGAAAGGCGATGACGTCGCGAATACTTTCCGAGCCAGTTATTATAGCATATAGCCGGTCAAGTCCCAAGGCAATCCCGCCATGGACCGGAACGCCGTATTTAAAAGAGCGCAGGAGAAAGCCAAATTTAGTCTCAGCTTCTTCCTTAGAGATCCCTAGAATACTAAAGATCTTCTGCTGTAGCTCAGGATTATGTATTCTTATAGAACCAGAACCTAACTCCTGACCGTTTAGGACTAGATCATAAGCCCTAGCCTTCACTTTAGATAAATCCTGATCAAGAAACTTGATATCTTCTTCTTTAGGAGAAGTGAAAGGGTGATGGCTCATCTGCCAGCAATTCTGGTCCTGGTTAAATTCAAAAAGCGGAAAATCTAAAACCCAGACAAAACGATAGTCACCTTCACCGATATCCGGCTTATCGCTGCCGTACTTTTCAGTTGTCTCTTGATGAGAAATTCTCTTAAACGGTGTTTTAAGCTTAACTCCTAAGGCTGCTGAGAAAACCTGCGCGATCATCTTCTCAACTATAGAAATAATATCTTCTTCCTCAACAAAAGACATTTCCATATCCAGCTGGGTGAACTCCGGCTGGCGGTCTTTACGTAAATCTTCGTCTCTAAAACAACGCACAATTTGATAGTATTTATCAATACCGCCAACCATCAAAATCTGTTTAAACAGTTGGGGTGACTGAGGAAGAGCATAAAATTTATTCGCTTGAAGACGGCAAGGAACTAGGTAGTCTCGGGCGCCTTCGGGGGTTGACTTGGTAAGAAAGGGCGTTTCCACCTCCAAAAAACCTTCCTGGTTTAAAAAACTTCTAAACTCCTGATTTGTCTGGTGTCTCAACTGAAGCTTCTTTCGGATTGTATCGCGACGTAAATCAAGATAACGGTGGATCAAGCGAACTTCCTCGCTAGCTTCAGCTGCATCCTCAACATTAAACGGCAAATCTGCGGCGCTACTGATTACCTCTACCTCCTTAGCGCAGACTTCAATTAGCCCAGTAGGAATATTAGGATTTTCAGTTTTTTTAGGCCTTGCCCCTACACTGCCAGTAATTTTAACTACATCTTCATTGCGTAACTTTTTACCCTTTTGGTAAGTCTCTTGATTAGGTTTGGGGAGAAAAACAACCTGAGTGATTCCGTAACGGTCGCGAATATCAATAAAGGTAATCTTTCCATGATCCCTGCGGGCAGCTACCCAGCCGCACAAGACTACCTCTTTATCTATATCTTCTTTATCCAACTGACCACAAGTATGCGTTCTTAACATAGTTTACCTATTAACTCCTTAATTTTTATCTTCTCTTGGATACCTTTGTCCATATCTTTAAGAAGAATATGGCCGTCCTTAGTTGCTTCCTCAGCAACAATCACCACAAACCTAGCTCCTCTTTTTTGAGCAAAACGCAGCTGACCCTTTAAAGACTTATTACAATAATCATAGTCGGCAACCAGGTTATTTTTGCGTAAATCAGCTAAAATGTCAAAGCCGATTTTAGCTTGGGCTTTATCAACCACGGCTACAAAAACATCTAGTCTTGTTTTAAGATCATTCTGGCCTAAAACCAACAACATTCTTTCTAGGCCTAAAGCAAAACCTACTGCCGGAATATCGGGACCACCTAAAGATCTAATCAGATTATTGTAGCGACCTCCGGCTCCAATAGCGTCTTTTGAACCCAATTTGGATGAAGTGATCTCGAAGACGGTATTAGTATAATAATCGAGACCCCGAACCAGACAAAAATCAATCTTAGGCTTTATTCCTAAATCTTTAAGCAGGCTGGTTAAATCTTTAAAATCTCGCTGGCAATCTGGACAGAGATCTACAAAATGGCCGCCGAATTGCTTTATATAATCCTTGCCACAGCCCTTTTTGCAATCTAAAACTCTTAAAGAATTTTTATCTAATCTTCTGCGACAATCATCACAAAGTTGGTCTCTGTGCTTAGTTAACTCAGCTTTTAACCTTTTATTAAACTTATCTTTATCAACCTTACAGCCTAAAGAGTTAAGTAGCAAAGTTTTTTGCTTTATGCCTACCGCCTCTAAAATTTCTAAACTTAAAATGATCATTTCAGCATCAAGATAGAAACTATCTGAACCTATAGCTTCAGCGCCAAGATGGTGAAATTGACGAAGCCTTCCTTTTTGAGGCCTCTCACCTCGAAACATTGGACCAGTATAAAAGAATTTATGAAAGTCGCTTTTTTTGTGGAGTGAATTCTGAATATAATACCTAACGACGCCAGCTGTGCCTTCGGGACGCAGAGCAATGTCTTTGCCTTCTATTTTAAACATCTGGCGTTCAATAATATCCGTACCTTGGCCTACACTCTTGATGAATAAATCCTTTTCTTCTAAGAGCGGTAGAATTATTTCCTGGTAGCCAAATAAGCCAAATATGTTTTGAGCCTCTTTAACTATAGCCCTAAAAGCTAATGCCTTAGAAGCATCAAAATCTAAAGTCCCCCGTATATTATTATACGCTGCCTTCACTTTCTTTGTCCTCCGGTAGCTTTGCGGAAAGATAACCCTGGGAGGGAACTGTTGAGGTCCATATTAGGAAGAGCTACTTTATGTGTTTTTTCATTTCCAGGCCAGGCTTAAAAACTACAGTCCGCCTTTCGGGAACCGGCACTACTTCTCCAGTTTTAGGGTTCCTGCCGATTCTTTTCTTTCTTTTTTTGACCTGAAAAACCCCGAAATTACGCAGCTCAATCCTCTTGCCAGCCTTAAGGGCCTCCAATATTGAATCAAAAGTCCTCTGGACCACCTCTTTGACAATTACCTGCTTTATCTCGGTGTCCTGGCTGATTTTAAGAACTATATCGCGTTTTCTCATACTCTAAGCCTATCAGCCTCAAGCCTTAATGTCAAGAGTAAATTTACTCCTCCCCAAGGCAAAAAATCTAAATAAATCGGGCTCACTTAAACAAAGCCTTTAAGAATTCAGTATATATTTTCAGGCCTATTTTGGAAGACCCGGATGATCTTTCATTAAAGACAAAATATACGTTCCCCAAAGAGAGGCTTGAATCGCAAAGTTTAAGGAAATCAAAAAGAATTTTATAACCCTTTGGACAAAAGCGCTTTTTTTTGCCCTGGGTAACCTTGTTCCAAAAAGAAGTCTCAATACCAAAAAACCCAGACAATACATCTGCCGGCACTTTCTTGCCCCGCAGATAGAGAATACCTTTCGCCAGAAAAGAGCCGATTTTTGAAATAAGCTTTCTATCCCAACGCCAGCCAGGAACCGAAGATCTAGAGGCTACACAAACTGCTTTTCCTTTAAGCAGCTGACTATATATCTCGGCCAAGCATTCGGTTGGGTGTTGTCCATCACCATCCATAACTATAAAATACTTAGTCTTAACCAAATCGATCGAATCAAGAACGCTCACAGTTAATCCTTTAATTTCTTTATCTTTTCGGTCAAGAAAAGTAATATTCTCGTTAAGATTGCAGATATCCTGAATTATATCGGCGCTGCCATCTTCTGATCCATCGTCGGCTACTATTATACTGAGATTAGGATAAGTTTTAACTAGGGTCCCTATCAGCTGTCGGATATTATTTGCTTCGTTCTTGACCGGAATCAATACAGTTAACTCGCTGTAATCGCTCATATTTAAATTAGAAATTGTAATTTTGTTATAAGATTAAAGATAAATTTTCATCACCGACCACTGAACCGACTTGTTTCAAAGCCTGTTCGTTAACCTTAATTGAAAAAGTATCGGCAGTTTTGATCTTCACGCCGTTATAGCGAGGGTTTTTAAAGGAAAAGAGAATCGGAATATCGCCTTTATTACTGGTAAAGACTTTTTTCAGCTTATCGAGAGCTAAACCATTACCTTCAATAAAAATATTCATCTGCTTGATATTGTCGCTAAGCCTGTCGATCGGTATAACCTTAGAAGCCAATATCTTAGGTACTCGTTCTTTAGATTCAACTTGCCCCTTTAAAATTATGACTGCCTTTTCTCTCAAATAGATAGCTGCCTCTTCATAAAGTCTCGGGAAAACAAAAGCTTCAATACTGCCGGTTTCATCCTCGATTTTTAAAATGGCCATCCGTTCGCCTCTTTTGCGAGTAGTGATGATTCGCAGTTTTTCTACTACTCCGCAGACGGTAACTTCCTGGCGCAGACTGCGTTCGTATAATGAAGAAATTCTTTCCCGCCGAAGATAGTTCACTAAAGCCGAATATGAGTAAAGAGGGTGTCCGGTTAAATAAATTCCTAGGAGTGATTTCTCAAAATTCAAAATCTGAAGTAACGGCCATTCTTCTATATCCGGTACGCTTTCATCTCGGGGTACCTCAAAAAGAGTAAGCTGGGAGGTGTCTTTTTTTCTGCCACTCTTGTCCAACAACCTGTCTAATAAGGCCATCATCTGAGCACGCTTAAGACCAAAGGAATCCATGGCTCCTGATTTTATAAGACTTTCAATAACTTTTTTGTTTACTACCCGTGAATCCACGCGTTGGCAAAAATCAAAAATGGTTTTAAAGTTCTCTTGTTGTCGTATATCCAGAATACTCTCTAAAGCAGTCCGGCCTACGTTTTTAATCGCTAAGAGGCCAAAGCGAATATTGCCGTCATTAGTTACCGTAAAATTGGCAAAGCTGGTATTTATATCCGGCGGAAGAACTTTAATCTTCATGTGGCCAGACTCATTAACATACTCAACGATCTTATCGGTATTATTACGTTCGCTGGTAAGAAGGGCGGCCATGAACTCAACCGGGTAGCGCGCTTTTAGATAGGCTGTCTGGTAAGAGATTAAAGCATAAGCGGCAGAGTGGCTGCGGTTAAATCCGTAACCAGAAAAATAATCGATTAAATCAAATATCTGATTGGAAATCGCTAGTGGTATATTATTCTTCTTGCATCCTTCAATGAATAAGTTTCTCTGTTCATCCATAATTTCAGGAATCTTTTTACCGATAGATTTTCTTAAAAGATCTGCTCTGGCCATATCAAAACCAGCCAGCTTAGAAACTATCTGCATGATCTGTTCTTGATAAAGGATTATTCCGTAAGTTGTTTTCAGAATCGACTCTAGGGCTGGATGAACATAGCTAATCTGTCGTTTCCCTTGTTTGCGGTTGATAAAATCATCTACCATTCCGCTACCTAAAGGACCAGGCCGATATAAGGCTAAGACGGCAATTAAATCTTCGAATTGACCCGGATGCATCTTTTTTAAAATATCCCGCATCCCCCTACTTTCCAGCTGGAACACTCCAATGGTATCGCCTTTAGCTAAAAGAGAGAAGGTCTTTTTATCGTCAAGGGGGATACTGCTAATATCTAACTCCTTATTTTGGGTTCTTTTGATAATTTTTACCGTCTCCTCGATTACGGTAAGAGTCTTTAAGCCTAAAAAATCCATCTTAAGCAGTCCGGTTTTTTCCAATGATCCCATGTCAAAACCAGTAACAGTTTCGCCATCTGAACCCTTAATCAAAGGAACTCTTTCAATCAGGGGTTTGTCCGAAATTACTACGCCGGCAGCATGAGTTGAGGCATGCCGCGAAAGACCTTCAAGCTGCATGGCAACATCGATAAGACGTTTTATCCGAGCATCGGCGTTGTATACTTCCTGAAGCTCTGGACTCAAACCCAAAGCCCCCTTAAGAGTTGTCTGCTGCCCTACTGCGTAAGGAATCATCTTGGCAATCCGGTCAACTTCGGAATAGCTTAACCCCATAACCCTGCCTACATCCCTGACTACTGCTCTAGCCAGCATAGTTCCGAAAGTAATAATCTGAGCAACGCAATCTTTGCCGTATTTTTTAGCTACATAATCTAAAACTTGAGCCCGCTTTTCATAACAGAAGTCAATGTCGATATCCGGCATGGAGATTCTGGCTGGATTTAAAAAGCGCTCAAAAAGACGCTGGTAGGCCAAAGGATCAATATCAGTTATCTTTAAAAGATAACTGACGATACTTCCAGCAGCGCTACCTCGGCCAGGACCTACTGGTATATGGTTTTCCTTAGCGAATTTAACTAAATCCCAAATAATTAAAAAGTAACTAGCAAAACCGGTCTTTTTTATTATGCTTAACTCGTATTCCAATCTATCCTTAACCTCTGTAGATATTTCGGGGTAGCGCTGATTCAAATTCTGATTGCAAATTTCCTTAAGACAGTCATCTTCGCCTTGGCCTTGCGGCAAAGGAAAATGCGGTAAATGTATTTTAGAAAAATCCATAGTCAGATTACACTTTTGGGTGATTTCTAAGGTATTCTTTAGGCTTTGGGGTATCTCTTTAAAAATATCTTTCATCTCTTGAGGAGAACGGAAATAGAAACTGTCGCTATTAAATTTAAATCGCTGGGGATCAGTAAGGGTAGTCTGGGTCTGTATCGCTAACAGGGCCTCGTGGGCAAAGGCCTCTTCCTTTTCTAGATAATGAATATCGTTGGTAGCAACCAGGGGGATATTTAACTCTTTGCTTATCTTGATGAGATTGGAATTCACCTTCTTCTGCTCGGGCAAACCATTCTCCATGACCTCAAGATAAAAATTGCCCTTACCAAAAATATTTAAATACTCATCAGCGCATTTATAAGCTTTTGGCAAATTATCGGAAAGAATACAAGAGGCTATTTCTCCTTTAAGGCAAGCACTGGAAGCAATCAATCCCTTACTGTATTGAGAGAGTAACTCCCGGTCAACCCGAGGCTTGTAATAGAAACCTTCTAAATGGGCTAAACTTACTAATTTAACAAGATTAGTATAACCTTCTTCATCTTTAGCTAGTAAAATAAGGTGATAGTTTGAGTCTAAGCCGGGTTTGTAGTCTTTGTCGAAACGAGACCCAGCTGCCACATAGACCTCAGAGCCGATAATCGGCTTAACTCCCCGTTTTATACAAAGATTGTAAAACTTTATTGCCCCGAAAAGATTACCATGATCGGTCATGGCTAAAGCCGGCAGTTTAAACTGAACGGCTTTATCAACAAGCCGATCTAGCAGACAGGCTCCGTCTAGGAGGCTATACTGGGTGTGGACGTGAAGATGGACAAAATCGCTATGTTCCATAATGTCTATTCCCACTCGATAGTGGCCGGGGGCTTGGAGCTGATATCGAAGACTACTCTATTTATTCCTCTAACTTTATTAATTATCGAGTTTGAAATCTCGGTTAAGACCGAATGAGGAAGTTTAGCCCAATCAGCAGTCATGCCGTCAGAACTGGTCACTGCTCTTATGGCTATAACATGTTCGTAGGTGCGCTTATCACCCATTACCCCCACTGTCTTAAGCGGCAACAATACACAAAAAGACTGCCAGATTTCATTATAAAGGCCTTTCTGCTTGATTATCTTCCCAAGGATCGTATCAGCCTCTCTTAAGATCTTAAGTTCAGTAGGGCTTACCGTACCGATAATTCTCACCGCCAAACCGGGCCCGGGAAAAGGCTGTCTCTGAATAATCGCACTGGGAAGCCCGAGGATTCTAGCAATTTCTCTTACCTCATCTTTGAAAAGCTGTTTGAACGGCTCAATTAGCTTTAATTTCATATTTAAAGGGAGCCCTGCTACATTATGGTGAGACTTTATTCGGGCAGTAGGGCCGCCAAAAAAAGGTATTGATTCGATTACATCGGGATACAAAGTCCCCTGAATCAAAAATTCTACATTTTTTATTTTTTTAGCCTCGGATTCGAATACTCGAATAAACTCATGGCCGATTATCCGCCGCTTCTCTTCAGGATCAGTAACACCTTTGAGTTGCCTCAAAAAAGATTGACTAGCATCAACGTAGCGTAAGTTAATCTTATAATGGTCTCGAAATATCCTGACAACCTTCTTAACTTCGCCTTTACGCAATAGGCCGTTATTGACAAAAATGCACTTAAGTTTCCTCCCTGCGGCTTTATTGATTAAAACCGCAGCAGTCGAAGAATCTACTCCTCCGCTTAAGCCGCAAATAATATTTTTCCCTCGAACTTTTCTTTTTACCAGCTCTATCTGCTCGGAAATAAAATCTTCCAACTGCCAGTTAGCAAAGCATTCGGCAATTCGGAATAAAAAGTTAGATATAATCTGCAACCCGCAATCAGTATGTACTACTTCGGGATGAAATTGAACTCCGTAGATTTTCTTTTCTCGATCTCCAATAGCGGCAAATTTAGTATTGACAGTATGAGCTAAAACTCTAAAGCCCTTAGGCAAGCTTACTACTTTATCGGTATGACTCATCCAAGAAGTTATCTTAGCCGGAAGCGAAAAAAAGAGGTCTTGATGGCAATCGATATACATTGGTGCACGTCCATACTCTCTTTTTTTAGACTCTGAAACTTTCCCTTTCAACTTCTTAACTAAAATCTGCATTCCATAGCAGATACCTAAAATCGGAACTCCCAGATTTAGAATTTCCTGGTTTAAACCCGGGGCTTCATCTTCATAAACGCTATGCGGCCCTCCGGAAAGTATAATCCCTTTGGGTTTAATCTTTTTTACTTCCTCAACTGAAATATTGCAGGGTTCAATTATACTAAAAACTTTAAGTTCTCTTACTCGGCGGGCGATAAGCTGGGTATACTGAGACCCGAAATCGAGAATCAGGATAGTGTCTTTCTTCATTTATTTTCCCATTCCCACACGCTGTGAAGCTTGAAAAACTTTACCTTCGGTCTGAATTGAAGGAGCGATGATAATCTCAACAAAATGCATCTCTTTTATGTTGCTAGCGCCTAAGGAGGCCATCGAAGTTGAAAGGGCACCCATGAGGTTCTGCGAACCATCATCAACTGCAGCTGGACCAAAAAGAATCTGCTCTAGACTTCCGGTTACACCTACCTTTATCCGGGTACCGCGAGGAAGGTTTCCGTGAGAAGTAGCCATGCCCCAATGAAAACCTCTTCCTGGGGACTCTTTTGAACGGGCAAAAGCCGAACCGATCATAACACTATCAGCTCCGCAGGCAAAGGCCTTACAAACATCGCCACCTCGGCTCATACCACCGTCAGTTATAATTGAGACGTACTTTCCGGTTTTCTGGTAATAAAAATCTCTGGCTGCAGCACAATCAACGGTTGCTGTCACCTGCGGTACACCAATACCTAAAACTCCACGAGTTGTACAGGCCGCACCGGGACCGACACCAACTAAAATTCCCGCACAGCCGGTTTCTAAAAGCTCTAAAGTAACTTCATTAGTG
>CAZFML010000016.1:0-16270 GCA_964519975.1 uncultured Planctomycetia bacterium | reverse complement strand
GGAATCTTGTGATATTATTGTAAGTGTGCTTACCCATAGCTGGGAGTTTGAGACTGAACAGGATATAATTAATCTTAAGAAGAAAACGGCGGTTTTGAAAGAATACGGAGAATTTATAAATATAGAAGATTTGTCAAAAATAAAAGGGAATTAACATGAAGCACTGGAAAGAAATCCTAGCAGAATCTATTACTGACACCAAGAGGCTTAAAAAGCTTTTCGATATTGATAAGAGAAGAATAGATAAGGTAGTTTCTCTTTACCCGATGAAAATAAATTCTTACTATTTAAGTTTAATAAAACGAAAAGGTGATCCTATCTGGAAGCAGTGCATGCCCAGTGTTTTAGAAACGCAACTCTCTTTAGGTAGAAGGGATCCTCTTAAAGAAAAGAAGTATTCACCGATTCCGGGGATGATTCATCGTTATCCCGGCAAGGTGCTGCTTGCGGTATCAGATATGTGTGCTGGCTACTGCCGTTTTTGTACCCGAAAACGAAATATCGGCACTCAAGAAAAAGTCTTGCGTAATGAATACGTCCAAAGAGCCTTTCGCTATATTACCAAGCATAAAAGCGTAAGAGACATAATTATCTCCGGCGGAGATCCGCTCATGCTCAGTGATGATCGGCTGGAGTATTACCTTAAAACCTTGCGTAAGATTAAGCATGTTGAGATTGTCCGGATACACAGCCGCATGCCTTGCGTTTTACCGCAGCGGATTACGCCTAAGCTCTGCCGGATATTGAAGAAATACTCACCGATTTATTTTAATACCCACTTTAACCATTATCAGGAAATAACCCGACAAAGTCGCCGGGCCTGCAATATGCTGGCTGACAGCGGTATAATCTTGGGAAACCAAACTGTCCTTCTGGCAGGAGTAAACGATAACGCCAGAGTTCTAAAAAGGTTGTTCGAAGGCTTACTTACCATGCGGGTGCGGCCCTATTATTTGTATATTCCCGATGCTGTAAGAGGAACCTATCATTTCAGGGTAAGTATTGCCAAAGCCTTGCGGATTATGCGCAAGCTCATCGGTTATACTTCCGGACTGGCAATACCACAGCTTATCCTTGATCTTAAGCGCGGGGGAGGTAAAATTCCGCTTTTACCTAACTATATAACCAAACACCAAGGAAAAAGATACAATTTTAAGAATTTTGAAAATAAGAGCTTCTATTACGCTGATGTGGCCTAAGCGAGGATAGTATGGAAATAGGAATTTGCAAAGAAAACCGTTCGGGAGAAAAGAGAGTTATTCTATTGCCGGAGCAGTTAAAGACTATTGCTCTGCAGCATAAGGTATTTGTCGAAAAAGGGGCCGGAGAAGGCATCGGAGTCAGTGACCGCCAGTATCAAGGTGTCGGCGCCGGGATCACTGACAGCAAAACTATTTATGCCTGTCCATTGGTTGTGCGTCTTAAAGAGCCTAAAGAAGATGAGCTGGCAATGATGAAACCAGGGGCAACGATTTTTTCAATGATGCATCTTCCGGGAAATGCCGATTTAGGGAAAATGTTAAAGAAATATAAGATAACTGCGATTGCCATGGAGGAGATTAAAGATTCCTTGGGTAAGTTGAAAATAGAAGCCTTGCATCAGAGCGGATATCTGGCTATGGAGAAAGGTTTTGAGCTCTGGGGTGGAGATCCGACTAAATGTTTAGTTAAGATTATGGGTTACGGAAATGTTGCTTCTGGCGCAATCCAGTGTGCGGCTAGGAAATTTGCCCGGGTTATAATCTTACATAAAAAAGATTTCCAGAATTTATCCGAGCATATCCCTGATACTGATATACTGGTAAATGCTATCAACTGGCCTAAAAGGTTACGCGGCAAAGAGCTGCTTATTCGACGCAAGAGCTTGAAGCTTTTTAAAAAAGGAGCAGTTCTGCTTGATTTGATTTCAAACCCCGCAGGTCAATCTCCGATTGAGACCATGCATCCGACTACCCTTGATAATATTTCCTATATAGTTGACGGGGTTATTCATGCCTCTTGCTGGGCCTGGCCAGGGCTTGACCCGGTAAATATCTCTAAACGTTACAGTATCCAGGTGGCACCGATTTTAAAAGATATCGCCGATAACGGCTTAAATAACCTGCCTGAATATATCAAGAAGGCCCTACATACATATTAGTAACCTAAACTAGCAACCAGGCGCGGAGTCAGTATTTTTTTCTTTTTAATATTTATAAGAGTGGTAGAATATGCAGATTAGGCGATAAAGAGTTATGAAAGTACTGCTTATTTCTTCAAGCCCCCGCAAAGATAAAAGCCAGACTTTTATTTTAGCCAGACAGCTCTTAAGTGTTTGCGCTAACGAAGGAGCAGAGACCGAGGTAGTGCACTTGTGCGATTTAAAACTTGAATTCTGCCGTCACTGCGAAGCCTGCCACCTGAAGATTCTGCAATGCCCGATTAAAGACGATGCCGGGGCAATTATCAAAAAGATACTTGGGGCTGAGGGAATAGTTTTTGCTTCACCTAATTATATAAACCAGATAACCGCTTCAATGAAATGTCTTTTCGAGCGGGCCAGCCACTTTATTCATTGCAAAAGATTGCTTGGAAAATATATGGCGGCTGTTGTTTGTTCCGGTTCTGGTCGCGACGAGCCGGTTTTAGACTACATTCAATACTGCGGTTATAGCTTTGGAGCGCTTTGTGTGGGTGTTGTGTCTTCTCAGGTGCCGGTTAGCGACGTCAAGAAGAAAGAGGCGGCTGATTTAGGTAAAGCTTTAGTTTTGGCGATAAAAGAGAAAAAAGCCTTCCCTAAGCAGCAGGAATTAGTTGAGCGGGGCCGGCAGTATTTCAAAGAAGTAATCAAGGCCAGAAAGGATGACTGGTTAGAGGAGTATCAATATTGGCTGGATAAAGGATGGTTAAGCTAAAGGAGGTAGGAGATGGCTCAGATTCAGGAAATAAAAGCTCAGGATTTAAACGTAGAGAATTTTATCGCTGAACAGGTTAAGCAGATATCTTCAATGGTTGGCGAAGGGACCGCAATTAATGCTTTATCCGGCGGAGTAGACTCTTCCACAGTCACTATGCTTGGCCATAAAGCTTTAGGCCAAAGGCTTAAAACTTATTTTGTTGATAACGGGATAATGCGCGAGGGTGAGCCGCAAAAAATAGTGGATTTATTTAAACAGTTTGGTGTAGAGGTAGAAATAATTAATGCCCAGGATGAGTTTTTTGAAGCTTTCAAAGGAATTACTGATCCTGAGGAAAAAAGAGAGGCAGTTACTCAGACTTTCTATAAGAAGGTCTTTAGCCGACTGGTCAAAGAAAGCGGAGCAAAGTACCTTTTACAGGGAACTATTTTAACTGATGTTGATGAGACGGTTGCTGGAATTAAAAGGCAGCACAATGTTTTTGAACAGTTGGGCATAGATCCTGAAACTGCTTTTGGTTATAAGATTATCGAACCGCTTATTCAGTTGCGTAAAGACGGCGTAAGAAAGGTAGCCGAAGGCTTAGGTTTACCGCGCTCAGTATTTAACCGCATGCCTTTTCCTGGTCCGGCTTTAGCAGCCAGAGTAATCGGCGAGGTAACCCCGGAGAAGATAAAACTAGTAAGAACTGCTACCGCTATCACCGAAGAGGAGTTGGCTTCAACCGGAGCTTTTCAATATATGGCAATTCTTCATCAGGATAGAGTCACTGGTATGCGCGAGGGAAAAAGAGATTTTGGCTTACAGATTGAGATAAGATGCTGGGACAGTATCGATGCCCGTACAGCTACTCCGACTAGAGTACCTTACAATACTTTGAATAAGCTGGCTAACCGAATACTTGCCGAAGTTGAAGGCGTAGTAGGCGTAACTTACAATATTGCACCAAAGCCACCGTCGACAATGGAGGTTGTATAGGGATAAAATAATTTCTTTATAAAGGAGGCGGTATGCTTAAGAAGATTCTGACTGTATTTTTGTTAGTTAGCATGACCATACTTTACTCAGGCTGCATTGCTCTTTTAGCTGGTGCCGGAGGAACAGCCCTTTGGCAGGCCGGAAAGGTTATATCCGAAGAAGCAGTATCAATGAGTAGAGGAGCTAAGGCTGTAGAAGCAGCCTTTAAGGCTAAAAAGATGAGTGTAACTGATAAGGTCACTAAAAATACAGTTATTCAAATACGCGCTGAAGATGAGATAGGCAAAAAGGTAGCTGTAGATATTTTTAGCAAAGGGCCGAAAAATGTACGTATTGAGATTCGCTATGGTTTGGGAGAAGAGGTTTCAGCTCGCGATCTACTCAATGAAATCAAAAGGCGTCTTTAAAAAATACCAGGAGATATAAATGCCGATAAAGATTGATTACCAAAAGTGTTGCTGGAAAGACGGAAAATGTACATCCTGCGATTGCGGTGAGGCTTGCGATGGTTGTGTTGAGGCTTGTCCGGTGGGCGCGCTTGAACGCAAAATGATTATAGAGTATAATCCCGAAAGTTGCACTGATTGCGGTCTCTGTGTTGATGCTTGCAAATACGGAGCGATTTCCTTATAGCTAGATTTTTTTAAATTTGATGATATAATCTAATAGTTATGAAGGTACTGCTGAGTTTAATATTTATCTCTGTATTATCTTTGAACGGTTTTGCTCAAGAACAAGAATCAGAACATTACGATATGATTATCTGTTTAGAAACTACTCAAGGGTTGATTGAAATAAAGCTAATGCCAGAGCTAGCCCCTAAAGCTTGCGAGAATTTTGCTAAACTCGTAGAGCAAGACTACTATGACGGACTAATATTTCATCGGGTAATAAGAGAGTTTATGATTCAGGGTGGAGATCCCACTGGTACCGGAAGAGGCGGCGAATCTATCTGGGGTAAACCCTTTGAGGATGAGGTAGGTAAAGAGGTGACTTTTGATAAGCCTGGTTTACTGGCCATGGCTAATGCCGGCCCGAACACCAACCGCAGTCAGTTTTTTATTACTACCGCTAAGGCTCCCTGGCTTAATATGCGCCATACAATTTTTGGTGAAGTTGTCTCTGGTTATGAGGTTGTGGAGAAAATCGAAAACATTCCTGTTGATTCATCTGACCGGCCGATCATTGAACAGAAGATCATAAAAGCCTACCATAAAAAATAACTAGTCGATAGTTAGTTAATTTTTATTTCCAAATATCAAAATACATGTTGTCATTATAAATCCAGCTGCAGATTTTAAACTTAGCAAACCCAGCCTTTTTAAGCAACTGTTTTAGATTTGAAGGGTTGAAATGAATAGCGTGGTCAGGGGGTCTGAGCCCGCTCCATTTCGCTTTGGCAAAAAGCCGGTTGTGGCTGGCAAAGTTTATGGTTTTTATCAAGAGCAGAGATTCCTGGTGCATGAGATCATAGCATCTTTTTAAGGTTTGTAAGGGGTTACGTAGGTGTTCGAGGCTCGAAATCATCATAATAATATCAAACTTCTGGCTGCCAAAGTCAATGGTTAAGAGATCTCCTTCAAAGACATTTAATTTTTTAATTTTTTTAGCCTGGTTAGCTAAATCTTTGGATATTTCTATGCCGTAGCAGTGATATTTATCTTCCAGCTCTACGTGGAAACTTCCGTCACCGCAGCCAACGTCAAGAATTGAACCACCTTTAGGGAAATATTTATGGATTTTTTTAACAAAGATCGCATTTTTATTCCTTTTAAGCAGGGTATTGTTAGTAAAGCCTTTTATGTTTCGAAAAATGACCCGCGTAAGCGAACGTTTCTTTTTGGAACGTTTACGGATATTTTCTTTGGAATAGAACTCGCAGCGGCCAGCTTCCTCTAGGAAGGGGTCAATTTTGGCAAAGTCACAGTTAGTGCATTGAAGAATTTCCCAGCTTTTAATTGTATAGATTTTTTTCCAATCGTTGCCGTTACAGACCAGGCAGTTAGCAATGTCTTTTGTTTGGGGTTGGGATTTTTGTTCCATTTAAAAACTGTAAGGTTGATATTAGTTTAACGGTTTAAGTTTAATCGGGCAAGAGAAAAATTAACTAATTTTACTTTGGGTTTTTTTAATTTTAGGGTATAATTATTAAACCGGATAATAGTTTGCAGTATTAGGCTTAAAAAACATCAGGAGCATTAGTTGACAGTAACTATTAAGTTTTGCGGCGCAGCCAGAACAGTCACTGGCTCAATGCATCTTGTCTCGACCGACCACTCCCATGTTCTACTTGATTGCGGGCTTTTTCACGGACGTCGTGATGAGTCCTATGCAGTCAATTCAAATTTTTCCTTTAATCCCCAGAGACTGCGAGCGGCTGTAGTCTCTCATGCCCACATTGACCATTGCGGAAATATCCCTACGCTTATAAAAAAGGGCTACCGTTCGCATATATTCGCCACTCCGCCTACCAAGAAACTGCTTGATTATATGCTTGCTGACAGCGGCTATGTCCAGGAAGAAGATGTTAAATATGTAAATAAAATAAACAAGCGAAGGCGCCTACCTTTGCGATCACCGCTCTATACTAAAAAGGATGCTGAAAGGTCTCTCAAATACATCCGCTCGCTTGAGTACCATACAAAATTTGTCCTTTCCAAACAGTTGACTTTGACTTTGTTTGAAGCCGGACACATCCTTGGTTCAGCTATACCGGTTTTAGATATAAAAACTTCACACGGTTCAATGCGCATAGCTTATGCAGTGGATTTAGGTAGATACGGTATGCCCTTGCTTAGAGATCCGGAAGTGCCCAAAGATATTGACTATCTGATAATCGAAAGCACCTATGGCGGCAGAAGTCACGCTAGTATAGAGGATGCTGAAGAGGAGTTAGCTGATGCTATAAATCGCACTATTAAGCGCGGCGGAAAGATTATTATCCCTTCTTTTGCTTTAGAGCGAGCTCAGTTGATTGTATTTTTTATCAGTGAGTTAATCAAGCGAAAGAAAATAAAGAAAATTCCGATTTATGTTGACAGCCCCTTAACCGTAAATTTAACTAAAGTATTTAGGGAAAACTGGCAGTATTTCGATGAGACAACCAGAGCCTTGTTCGCAAAAGAAAAAGACCCTTTAGGCTATGATAATATTACCTATATAACCAATGTCAACAAATCGAAAGAACTAAATGATAAAAAGAGCCCGATGATAATAATCTCAGCTTCGGGGATGTGCGAAAACGGCCGCATCCTGCATCATTTAAAGAACAATATCGAAAATTCCCGCAATACCATAATTGCCATCGGCTATATGGCTAAAAACACCTTGGGCCGCAGGATAGTGGAAAGAAACCCGGAAGTTAAGATATTTGGCCATCCTTATAGGCTAAAAGCCGAAGTAGTTACTTTGAATGCATTCAGTTCGCACTCAGACAAAAACGGTCTGGTTGAATATGTTAAGAGTTGCCGGGGCAGGTTGAAGAAAGTCTTTATTGTTCATGGTGATGAGGAGCAGTCGCAAGTCCTAAGAACCAACCTTAAAAAATTCAACATCAAAGCCCAGATACCAGCTAAAGATGAAGTTGTGTTCCTGTCTGGCAGGTAACCCCCTTTTTTTTGAAATTTAAGTGAAAAATTTCACTGAATATAGTAAAGAATAAACCATGAAAAGCCTTGAAATTATTGAAATAATTAGATTTCGTTAAAAATAGACATAAAAACAGTTGACAAGTACTCTATAATACGGTATAAATTAGCTGTAATAGTGAAATATTTCACTAAAGATAGGGGATCGAATGAGCCTGTCAAATAAGAGTTTAGAGCGGATTTGCAAGATTTTTGGTTATCTGGATAGCTTGGAAAAGCAAAGCATTGATTTTGTTTCATCACTGGAGCTAGCTAAGGCTATTGGAGCAACCGAATATACAGTGCGTAAAGATATTAGTCTTTTAGGATTAACCGGATATACCCGCAAAGGATATGCGGTAAAATCTTTAAAACAAGAGCTGGGGTGTAAGCTTAACTTGGCCCAGAAGCACAAGGCCTGTATTGTGGGCCTGGGAAGACTGGGTACAGCTTTACTGGACTATGAAAAGTTTCAGGAAGACGGATTTGAAATCGTAGCCGGGTTTGACTGCAGCATTAATAAGATTGAACGGATTCGTACCCAGATTGATGTGTTCTCAGTTGATCGTTTAGAAGAAGTGGTTAAACAGAGGGGAATTGAGCTGGGTATAATTTCGGTTCCGGCTAAAGCCGCTCAGGGAATAGCTGAGCGATTAGTTAAAGCTGGAGTTAAAGGAATTTTAAATTTTTCACCGATTAAAGTTGTGGTGCCCCAAAAGGTTATTTATTCGGATATGGATTTTACCAGTGTTTTAAGATTTATTGCCGCTCAATTTACAGTTCAGAAGCAGAAAGGAGGCTAACTATGGCTAGAGTGTATAATTTCAGTGCTGGACCAGCAGTATTACCAGAGCCGGTTTTAAAAAAGGCAGCTGAAGAAATGTTAGATTATAAAGGTTGCGGGATGAGCGTGATGGAGCTTTCGCACCGGGGTAAAGAGTTTAAGGAAATCATTGAAACTGCTGAATCTACCTTAAGAGAAATCATGGTCATACCCAAAAACTACAAAGTTTTGTTTTTGCAGGGCGGAGCCTCTCTGCAGTTTGCAATGATCCCTTTAAATTTAATGACTAAAAATAAAAAGGCTGATTATGTCCATACTGGCCAGTGGAGTAAAAAGGCCATAGCTGAAGCTAAAAAATATGGCCAGGTAAATATTGTGGCTAGTTCAGAGGCTGATAATTTTACCTATATCCCTGAGCTTGATCCGGATAAATTTTCTAAGGATGCTGATTATTTTTATATTGTTACTAACAACACTATTTACGGAACAGTTTATAAAAATATTCCTGATACCGGCGCAGTTCCGGTAATAGCTGATATGTCATCGAATATCCTCTCAGAGCCGATTGAAGTGGTAAAGTTCGGGCTAATTTTTGCCGGAGCTCAGAAAAACATCGGGCCAGCCGGTGTTACCTTAGTAATCATTCGCGAGGATTTAGTCGGAAAAGCACCGGATAATGCACCAACCCTTCTTAACTACAAAACTCAAGTTGAGAATGGTTCGATGTTTAATACCCCGCCCTGCTATTCGATTTATATAGCTGGGTTAGTCTTTGAGTGGATTAAGAAACAAGGCGGTTTAGAAGCGATAGCTAAGCAGAATCGAGACAAGGCTAAAATTCTCTATGACTATCTGGACAATTCTAAACTTTTTAGCAGTCCGGTTAAAAAGGAGAGTCGATCACTGATGAATGTTCCTTTTGTTACTGGTAAGCCAGATTTAGACGCTAAATTTATTAAGCAGGCTTCCGAAAAAGGACTAAAGACCCTTAAGGGTCACCGTACAGTCGGCGGTATGCGGGCCAGTATCTACAATGCTATGCCGATAGAAGGAGTAAGGGCTTTAGTGCAATGTATGGAGGAGTTTGAAAAAAACAACAGTTAAAGGAGGAAGTAATGTATAAAATTTTAAAACTAAACAAGATTTCAGCTGAAGGTTTAGCGGTTTTTCCCCTTGATCAGTATGAGATTGGTACTGAAGTTAGCAGCCCCGAGGCTATAGTTCTGCGCAGCTTTAATATGCATGATATGGAACTAGCTGATTCTTTATTAGCTGTAGGCCGGGCCGGGGCCGGGGTTAACAATATTCCGATTGATAAGTGTTCGGAAAAAGGAATAGTAGTTTTTAATACCCCGGGAGCCAATGCTAATGCCGTGAAAGAGTTAACCATTGCCGGTTTACTTTTAGCTTCGCGGGATATTTCCAAGGGGATTGTTTTTGCTGAGTCACTTAAAGGAAAAGGCGGCGAAGTTCCCAGCTCGGTTGAGAAGAATAAAAAGCAGTTTGCCGGTTCAGAGATTATGGGTAAGACTTTAGGGGTTGTTGGTCTGGGTAAGATCGGGGTGATGGTAGCTAATAGCGCTTTAGATTTAGGTATGCAGGTTATCGGCTATGACCCATTCATTTCAGTTGAATCAGCCTGGGGCTTATCTAAGGAGGTTCAGCGGGCCAACGGTTTGGATGCCTTAATAGCTGAGGCTGATTATGTTACTTTGCATACACCTTTGACTGACTCTACTAAAGGCATGATTGATGCCGAGAAGTTTAGCCGGATGAAAAAGGGCGTGCGGATTCTAAACTTCTCACGCGGCGGTATTGTAAACAATGACGATTTAAAGACAGCGATAAAAGAAGGGGTTGTGGCCCGCTACATAACTGACTTTCCTGACGATGAGCTGTTGAACATGGACAATGTTATTGCTATCCCGCATTTAGGGGCTTCGACTAAAGAGGCTGAGACTAACTGTGCGATCATGGTAGCCAAACAGATCAGGTCCTTTATTGAGCAGGGCAGCATTAAAAATTCAGTTAACTTTCCCAATTGTAAGCTAGAGCAGAACTCTAACTTTCGGTTGATTGTGATGAACAAAAACATTCCTAATATGGTTGGTCAGGTTTCGACAATCTTAGCTAAGGCTAACATCAATATCGTTGAGATGTTGAATAAGAGCAAGGGTGATTATGCCTGCACTATCATTGATGCTTCCAGTAAGCCTAGCGAAGAGATGGTCAAGGCTATTCGCAAGATAGAGGGTGTAGTTAAAGTTAGAGTTCTAAATTTAGAAAAGTAAGACAACAAATCCCAGAGTTTATGGTAAAATATAGCTTGGGATGAAGAATATAAGCTACCTCAACTTATCTCCCAAAGTAATTATCTTTATTTTTTTAGCTATAATTATTTCCTGTACTGCTCAAGACCTACCTAAAAGCGTTGATCTAAAAGATAATGAGCCTCTAGTAGAAAAGAGAGTTTCCTCCCGAGTATTTAAGTTACTTACCCTGGATTCTCAGACCGGAGAGCCTTACAGGGAGGTAAGGGAAACTATGCTAAAACAGCTGAAGGATTGGGGCTATGTCCAGGGAGAAAATTTAGAGGTAACCCACTTTACTATCGAAAATGACGTTAAAAGAGGAGAAGAAATTCTTAAACAACAGCTGCCGAACAACTACGACATTGTTTTTATAAATGGAACAGTTATGACTGTAGCTGCCAGCCATGTGCTTTTGGATGTGTCAGAGCAGATGGTAGTTTTTGCTGCTAATACTGATCCAGCCGGAATCGGAGTAATTGAAGATTTTGACATGCCTCCCAAATATAACTTTACCGGTGTTCATTACCCTTTAAAAGTAGAGACCCGTTTTAAATTCATTAAGGATTTGATGCCTGAGGCTAAAACTATCGGCTTAATCTCTGCTGACATGCCTCAATCACACGGTTACTTACGCTGGGTAGATAAAATGCTTAAAACCGATCCCGAGTTTAAAGATCTTAAGATTATTTTTCGCACCGTACCTTTAGTAACCGGCGCCAAGGGAACTAAAGATATGGCTGAGGCTGCTAAAGAGTTTGTCTTAGAGCTTGATTCCTTAGTTGATGTTTTTTTAGCTCCTAATGATCAGATGGGGGTTCAGGAGTATTTCTGCCGGATGGTCTATGAAAATGCAACCAAGCCTTTAGTCGGTCTAGGGAAAGAGTCAGTTGTCCAGGGCTGGGGGGCAACTATGGTAGTTTATCCTTCTAATCGGAGCATGGGCCTTCAAGCAGCCAAAATGATAAAGCAGTTATTCGAAGGAGTACCGATTAAAGAGATTTATCCGGAGTGGCCAAAGCAAAACGGTTTTGCCTTTGATTTAAACAAGGCTGAGGAGTTTGGCATAAAAGTTCCGGTTGAATACATTGAGATGGCTGGAGAGAATATAGTCAAATGAGTAAACAGAGAAGATATCTGAGTATTAAAACCAAGTTGTTTGCAGTTATTCTTTTGGTTTTAGTTGTAGCTATAGCTGCTAACTCCTATATTAACATATTTTCTTTTAAATCGGCCTATACTGAAGCCCTGGAGGAGAAATCTTATGCTGTTGCTCAGGCTTTACGCCGGACAGTTTATAATAATTTACGTTACTTCTCTCTGGATGGCTTTGGCCAGATGGATGAATACCTACAAAGCATCGTAGAAACTAATGAAGGTATAAGTTACTGCTTTATTGCCGATAAAGAGGGAAGGATCCTATATCATACCAATCCGGAGCTTTCTAATGTTTTTCTGGATAGGGGTAGTTATGCTGATCTTTACCCTTTAAAACCTTTTCAAAAAATAACTTTACCTATTGATCAATATTATGAGTCACTGATTCCGATTGTCTGGGAGAAAGAAGCGATTGGAACAATTAATATCGGAATAAAGCAGGAAATTATAAACAGCAGAATAAAGGGCATGCAGTTTCAAAGCTTTGTGGTTTTGCTTTTAGCCTTGATGTTTTGCTTATTTCTCTTTTACCAGAGCCTTTATAAAATTATTATTGCTCCGATTTCAAAGATGCTCGGAGTTATTAGAAATATTATTTCCCACAAAGAGTTTGGGCGTCATGTTGAGGTTAGGCATAACGATGAGATTGGTGATTTAGCCTCGTTATTTAATAGGATGACCGATGAACTTAAAAAATACAAAGAGCATCTTGAAGATTTAGTCGATGAGCGTACCGCAGATCTTCAGAAAGAAATTAATGAACGTAAAAGAGTGGAGTTAGAGTTACGCGAAGCCATGCAGGTAAAGTCAGATTTAATCGCCATGGTTTCTCACGAGCTAAGAACTCCTTTGGCGGCAATTAAAACCAGTATTGACATGATAGTAGCCGGTGTTTCCGGAAAGATTAACCCGGATCAGGAAGACCTTTTAGCTACGGCCAAGAAGAACGTTAACCGTTTAGCCCGACTAATTAATGATGTATTAGACTTTCAGAAATTAGAGGCTGGAAAGATGCGTCTGAGATTAGAGGAAGCTGACTTAAATGAACTTATCAGAAATGTTCACAAAGTTATGAAGCCCTTAGCTGAAGGAAAAGGCTTGCAATTTAATTTAAATCTGGATAAAAACCTGCCTAAGTTAAAGTTTGATCAGGACAGGATCATCCAGGTTCTTAATAATTTAATCGGAAATTCGATTAAGTTTACCAAAGAAGGTGGGATCTTTATTACTACCATAAAGAAAAAGGATGAGCTTGAAGTTGAAGTTTCCGATACCGGAATCGGTATTGAGGAAAAAAACATTCCTAAGCTTTTTCATTCCTTTGAACAGATTAGTCTGGCCAGAAGCGGCAGAGTCGAAGGAACCGGTTTGGGTTTAGCCATTTGTAAGGATATTATTGAAGCTCACAGAGGAAAAATTATAGCTAAATCTAAAGGCGAAGGAAAAGGAACCAGCTTCATTTTTACCTTACCACTCAATCAAATTAATTAATTAACAAAAAAAACTTGACAGTTATTAATTTTGTTTTAGACTAACTCTTCAATATTAGTTATGGAAAGAAATCCTTTCAAAACTCTCGCCAAAATAATTATTGTTCTCACTTTCGTTTATTTATTTTTAGTAAGTATTGGATTGATGGGTGCAGCCTTTAAAGGTTTTGGTAAAGGCTTTGCTGAAAGCTTAATCAAAACAACCTCTAATCCTTTGGTTGGATTATTCATCGGTATATTAGCAACCAGCATTGTTCAAAGTTCATCTACGACTACATCTATTGTTATAGGAATGGTCGGCTCGGGAGTAGTCACTGTAGCCAATGCAATCCCGATTGTTATGGGAGCCAATATCGGGACTACGGTAACCGGTATTCTGGTATCATTAGGGCATATTAGCCGACGTGAAGAATTTAAAAGGGCAGTCGGCGGAGGAACTCTTGACGGCCTTTTCAAAATCATGTGTGTAGCCATCATTTTTCCTTTAGAGTTAACTACCGGAATACTGACTAAAACCGCTACCTGGATGAGCAATATATTTATAAGCACTGAAGGGATCAGCTTTAACAGCCCGGTAAAAGCAGCTACCAAACCAGTAGTAGATTTGATAAAAAAACTGCTGTTGAAACTACCGATACCAGATAATGTCGGGTATGTTTTGATGCTTATTGTTTCCTTGGCGTTCTTGTTTGTTGCTCTCTATTTTGTAGTAAAGCTAATGCGTTCATTAATAGCACAAAGAGCCGAAATCGTTCTTAACAATGTTATTGGCAAGCACGGAATATTAGCTATTATTGCTGCCCTCTTCTTCACGGCCATAATTCAGAGTTCATCAATAACGATTGCCTTGATGATTCCCCTGATTGCTGCCGGCATCTTGACTCTGGAAACAATGTATCCTTTGGTTATGGGTGCTAACATCGGAACTACGGTTACCGCTATCTTAGCCTCATTGGCAACTGGAAATATCGCCGCGTTAGTAGTTGCTTTTAGCCACTTTATCTTTAATATGATTTGCGTCTTATGTATTTATCCTATAAAACCGCTAAGGAAGATACCGATAGTCGTAGCAAAGGCTATCGGCGATCTTTCTTATATAAAGCGTAGATACGCTATACTATACACCTTGATCCTATTTTTTATTATCCCGGGACTAGTAATTCTTATAGGACAATTAGTTAAATAAGGAGGTAAAATATGTTTAAAAATTTACTACAATTCTGGAAAGGAAAGGATTTCTTAAGTCAGGTACTTGAAGAGTTTAAAAATATGCTTGATGACTCTCAGTTAATGTTTAATTCGGTCTGTCGAAAATTGATTAACAACCAAGAAGAACCAGGCTTAAGAGATAAAATTTATGCCATAGACAAAAAAGTCAATGAACTCCAGAAAGATATCAGAAAGAGGATTGTTGAACATCTTTCAATACAGCCTTCAGTGGATGTTTCAACTTCGCTTTTGCTAATGAGTGTGGTAAAGGATGCTGAGCGGCTCGGTGATTATGCTAAGAATCTGTTTGAGGTAAGTAATCTTCTGGAGAAACCAATCAATAAAGATAGCTACCTTAATCTGTTCAATAATATCGAGGGCGAGATCTCAGAGTTATTTGAACAAACCAAAAAAGCCTTTATGGAGTCAGATGAGGATAAGGCCGCTAAAACCTGGGATTACCAGAAGGATATCAAGAAACGATGTGACGGTATAATCGAAAAGTTAGCTAAAACTGATCTCTCAGTCAATGAAGCCGTATGTTTTACTCTTATGGCTAGATATTTTAAGCGTACCTCTTCGCATCTCACCAATATTGCTACCTCAGTAATATTGCCCTTAGCTGATCTTGACTACTTTGACGAAAGGTTTAAAGAAGAGTAATCTGGAAAGAGAGGATATTGATAAAATAAGGAGGCGTTACTATGACCGGAATAGTTTGTAAAGTTTGCGGTTATATAGCTATTAACGGAAAAGCTCCGGATAAGTGTCCGGTTTGCGGAGCTCCAGCTGCATCTTTCCAAGAAAAGCAAGACGCCATAAAGACAGCTCAAGATGAGGTTAATTTAAGCGAAAAACATACTCCGGTTATTAGCCTAGTAAAGAAATGCGGCCTTATCCCTGAAGGATGCCAGGATGTACATGTTAAGGTCGGCCAGGTTCAGCATCCAATGCTTAAAGAGCATTATATTGGTATAATTGATTTTTATTTGGATAAACAGTTTTTAGCCCGAGTGCATCTAACTCCCGAGAAACTTAATCCAGCTGCTGCCCTGCACCTTAAAGCCGAAACCGGCAGTTTAGCCGTCATCGAACACTGCAATCTACACGGCGCCTGGATCGCCGAACAAGCCCTTTAAATCAGGGACGGTTCTCTCGCCTATTGAGGGTCAAGGGGTTTGAGAAAGTCAAGTTCGCGGCCGGGACAGGTCCCACCTAAATTACCTCAGTAAAATCAGATACAATTCGCTGTTTTTCGCACAAAAGTAGCTTTTTAGCTTTTTTTGTGGGATTTGTCTCCAATAATTAAGCATTTTTTATCTTCGGCAAACCACTGAAAAGAGCGATAAAGGGAATGATTTTGCATATTTTGGGGACGAAGCTGAAGGTTTCTTTCTAGGGCTGCCAACCTACTTTTTAGCCTGGAGCCAAAAAATACAGCAAAATACTTGACAGAATTGCGGTATATGATATGCTTGATAAATAGGGTATTTATTGTATCTACCATAAGTTGGCATAGACAAGGGAGTTTTCAGTGGCAAAGAAGCTGATTACGGCTAAAGAGGTTGTTAAGAAATTTAATATTTCCTTCCAGACAGTTAATCACTACACAAATTTTGGGTTATTGAATGTGGTAACTAAGAAAGGGAATGTGCGCCTGTATGATGAAGCAGAGGTTCGGCAAAGATTGGTTAAGGTATCAGAGCTTGTGGCTGAAGGTTATTCCTTGCGGTTGATTCGGAAGAAGTTAGTTGGAATATAGATTAAAGTGATCTTCCCCCGAAAAAGTGGACACAACGAAGAGAGAATGGTAAGCTAA
>CAZFML010000015.1:5632-17288 GCA_964519975.1 uncultured Planctomycetia bacterium | reverse complement strand
TGGAGAATGAGTCAATCTGGCTTCATATGGAGTATAAATATCTTCTGGAGTTACTAAAGAAAGATTTTTATCAGGAGTTCTTTACTGATTTTAAAAATTGCGCAGTCTGTTTTTTCGATCCGGCTAAGTACGGAAGAAATATTTTAGAGAACTCTTCTTTTATCGCTTCAACTGCTTATCCTGATAAAAGTTTATGGGGCAGAGGTTTTATTGCTCGCTTAAGCGGAGCTACTGCCGAACTCTTAAACATCTGGGCTTTGCTTTGTCTGGGTAAGAGGCCTTTTTTTATTGATAAGCATAAAAAGCTTAGTTTGGTTTTTAAGCCGATATTGAAAAAAGAGTTTTTCACCACCAAAAGAGAAGTAATTAACCTTGACGGCAAAAAAACCGTTTTTCCCAAAAACAGTTTTAGCTTTAAGTTGTTTTCCCATACTTTAGTCTGTTATCATAACCCTAAAAGAAGAGATACTTTTGCTAAAGGGGTAAGACCTAAAAGAATCGAGGTCTTTTTAGGCAACAAAAAGATCAGGGTTTTTTCGGACACAGTTACTGATTCTTTGGCTCAAGCCATACGTAGCCGAAAAGTCAAGCGAATAGAGGTTTATTTTTAATATCTAGTTTTTTAACTAACTGATACATAAACAGTTACAGAAAACCTAATTTTTCCGAGAAAAACCTTGACAATGGCCTTATTCTTTGATAAAAATTTTATAGGTCATTTATTGACAATATCTTAGGTTAGAAGGCTTAAAATGCCTTCTGATGTAAGCTGCTGGTCTTTGACAGAGTAAAAAGGTTTTGGTTTTTTTAGTCTATTCCAGGAGAGGTAAATTAGTTTAGGTTATACCATTCACGGACAGTCTCAGACTAGGCAGAAAAGGAGGTGATGCCTAAGATTAGAGCCGGGGATTGTCAAAAGTAGTGAATGATATAACTATAGATTGTTAATCACAAGGGTTGAAAACCTTGTAGTATAGATCATTGAGATTTTTTAAGAAAAGGAGGATCTGAATGAGTAGAAAGTTATTAATAGCTATAGCAGTTATGTCAGTGGCCGTTGCCGGCACTGCTTTCGCTGCCGTAGAAAACATCAAAGTCAGCGGAGACATTAATACCCAGGGAGTAACCCGGGATTTGTCTCTCGGCGGTGATGTGAGCGATTCAGCAACTTACGACCCACTAGATGCGGAAGATTTTATCTTCTCGCAAGTAAGGGTAAGATTTGATGCTGACTTAACTGAAGGTGTATCTGCGGTTGTTCGCTTGCTCAATGAAAGATATTGGGGAGCCGATAGTACTTCAACTAGCAGTGAGGAGATTCAGCTAGATCTAGCTTACATCGATTTAAAGGAATTTTACTACGAGCCTTTAACTCTAATTGTTGGTCGTCAGAATTTGCGTTATGGAAACGCCTTAATCGTAGGCGATCCAGACACAAACCAAGTAGCTCTAACTAGCGTTGCTCAATTTGGTGACCTATCAGCGAAAAAGGCTTTTGATTCGGTAAGGGCAATTTTAGATTATTCTCCCTACACCATAGACATAATTTATGCAAAAATTGATGAAAACAGTATGAACGTAAGAGATGATGAAACTCTTTGGGGAGTTAACGCCGCCTACGAATGGAATTCTTACAATGGCGTAACTGAAGGTTATATCTTTTATCGTGACGGTACCAACAATACTCAAGACGTAGAAAACGAAGACTATGTTCTGACTATTGGTGCTAGAGCCCAGTTTGATCCTAATGATAACTGGACTTTAGGCGTAGAAGGTGCTCATCAGCTTGGTGATTACATCACCGGTACCACTACTTACCAGAGAGATGCCTGGGCTGCTCAGGTTACAGCTGATTACAGATTTTTAAATGACTACAATGCTAAAATCGGCGTAACTTATACCTGGTTGACTGGAGAAGCTTCATCACCAGAGAAAAATGAGTATAATGCCTGGGACCCAATGTATGAAGATCAATCTCTTGGTGAACTTGCTAATATCTTTCTTGCTTCTAGCAACGTTCAATGTTGGACCCTAAGTGGTTCCATGATGCCGAGAGAAGATTTAACTTTGGGCGCTCTCTATCTCTTTGCAAACGCTGTTGAAGATAACCTAGATGGTAGTGATTTTGTTGGTGCAACAGGCGGCCCTATTGCTGGTAATACCTACCTGACTAAAAAAGACGAGAAAAATTTAGCTCAGGAAGTTGACGTTTACGCACTTCTAGATTACACCGAAGATGTGCAGATTAATCTTAATACTGCATTTTTGATGCCAGGAGCACTATTTGACAACCAGAATGAACAACTTGCTTATTCAGTAAGACTTGGCATGAAAGTTAGCTTCTAAGCTAAGACAGAGAAATTGAACAATAAACCCCACACCTTATGCAGGTGTGGGGTTTTTGTTTTATAAATTATGCCTATTTTTGATTTACATTCTAATATTTCTATGTTAATATATTGCTAGGGCCGTTATGAAAAAGATATTTTTTTTAGTGATAACCTGCCTTATCTTTACTTACCCTATAGCTGGCTTTGCCCAGGAAGAATTAGATGAAAAGATAGAGACTTTGTATAAGCAGGGAGTTTCTCTTTATAAAGATAATAGACTCGATGAAGCTGACGCTATATTCATTAAGCTGCTCAGAGTTAATCCTGAACATCAGGGAGCTCAGCTCTATCTGTATGAAAAGATTCCTGACAAAATAGCTCTTCGAAAGGCCGAAGAATCAGCTTTAAAAAATCAGGAAGAGCTTGCTAAAAGAAATCCTTCAAAAGAAAATATAGAGACTTTCTATCAAACCGCAGTCTCTTTATATAACAAAAATCAACTAGACATAGATAAGGCTAAAGTTCTTTTTGCTAAAATCCTTAAACTCGATCCTGATCATAAGGGGGCAAAGATTTATTTAAACCAGAAGATTCCCGATAAGATTGAGAAGAAAAGGCAGTTAGCAAAAAGAAGGGGGAGAAAAAGAGTTCAAGCAGAGATAGACTCTTTATATGCCGAGGGGCGCTCTCTTTACGATAGTGGCGAGCTAGATAAGGCTAGAGCAACCTTTTATAAGATATTTGTTTTTGATCCTGATCATAAGGGAACAAAAATTTATTTACGTGAAAAGATCCCTGACAAAATAGAACAAGCCAAGCTTGCTGAACAACGCAGAGTTGAAGAACTCCGTCGTCAGGAAGAAGAGGCCCGTGAAGAACTCCGTCGTCAGCAAGAGCAGGCTAAGGAAAAAGCCCTCAAAGAAAAGACTGACACTCTCTATACACAAGCCCGCAGCTTATATGACAGTGATGACTTAGGCAGTGCCAGAGACCTGTTTTACCAGATCCTCGAGCTTGATCCTGAACACAGCGGTGCCAAGCTTTACTTAGATAAAAGAATTCCAAACAAAATAGAACAAGCCATTCTTGAGCAAAAACGCGTGATTGAAGAACTCCGCCGTCAAGAAGAGCAGGCCAAAGAAGAAGCCTTCAAAGAAAAGATAGATGCTTTTTACAAACAAGCTAAAGTTTTATACAAGCGTGGAGATTTGGATAAAGCCAAAGATCTTCTAACGAAAATTATTGAAATTGATCCTGAACACAGCGGTGCCAACCTTTACTTAGACAAAAGAATTCCAAACAAAATAGAACAAGCCAGGCTTGCTGAACAGCGCAGACTCAAAGAGCTGGCTAGACAAGAAGAACAAGCCAAGCTTGCTGAACAGCGCAGACTCGAACAACAGCGCCGTCAGGAACAAGAGGCTAAGGAAAAAGTCCAGCTTGAGAAAAAACAGGTTAAAGAAGAAGCTCCAACTGAATATGTAGATGAAGTTTTAGTTTACGATGCAGACAGAGTTCGTCAGGAGCAATTTGCCAAACAAGAGATCATACTTGAGGAAGCAACTCAAGTCTATAAGGCTCAAACCAGAGATGACCAGGCTATGGCCAAAGACCTTGAACGAGCCCGCCAGGGGCAGTTTGCCAAGGAAGAAGCTATAGTTGAAGCCAAAGCCAAAGCTTACAAAGAACGGATTACCCAGGAATCCTTAGCCAAAGATCAAGAAGAGAAAGCCGAAGAAGTAACCGTTAAAGAAGTAATCGTTAAAGAAGAGCCTGCAACTGAACCAGAAAAAGAGACTCCGGTATCTGGTGAGATTGAGCATGAGTATCGGATAAGCACAGGGGACAGTTTAGAGATTTCCTTATACGGTGAACCGGACATGAAGCAGGTAACCAGGGTATCTGAAGAAGGAGTGATAACTTACCCTTTTTTAGGATCGCTAGAAGTAGGTGGGCTTACCCCTCAGGAGGCCGAAAAAAAGATAGAGGAGCTATTAGGGAAGGAGTATTTCGTAAACCCCCAGGTACGCATCACGATAAAATCCTATGCTAAGTTTAATATCTTAGGTGAAGTAAGACGGCCGGGAAGCTATGAAATAAGCGGACCGATGACCGTAATTGATGCAATTTCAATAGCTGGAGGATTTACTGATATCGCAAGTCAAAATGGTGTTAGAATTGTGAGAAAGCAGGGAGACAAGAGCAGAATTATCAAAGTTCCGGTAAAACACATTCTAAAAACCGGTGACAACTCAAAAAACGTTTATATAAAGAAGGGTGATACGATCGTAGTCCCCGAATCATTCTTCTAAAGCTTTAAGCCTTCAAAAAAATACCTTCCGAGGAGGAATATTTATGAAAGAAGCGAAATTTTCTAAGGAAGACATCAAGGATGGAGCACCCTTTGCCGCTCTTTCCTATGTGTTGATTTTATGGATTTTAACTTTTATTTTAAAAAAAGATAATGGGTTTGCCCGTCTTCATGCCCGCCAGGGGATAGTTGTCTCGGTGGGGCATTTGGCCTGTTTGTCGTTTATGTTTGTTCCCTTCATTGGCATGTTTTTTGGGTTATTAGAGATAATTTTAGTGGTTGCTTCTTTATATGGCATTGTACTTTCACTTACTGGAAAGAGTGACCGAATTTATTTAGTAAGTGACATAGCTGATAGGTTGGTGGTCTAAATGAGAAAGAAAATTACCTCTAAAAGGGCAGCTTCTTTAGTTAAGGAGTTAAGAACAACCTTCAAGGATGATTTTATTAGCACTGACACCTGGCGCATTTTTCGGATAATGAGTGAGTTTGTTGATGGCTTTGAAGGTTTAGCCAAAGTTAAGCGGGGAGTAACTGTTTTTGGTTCAAAAAGCACTTCCAGCAAACACCCTTATTATAAGTGTGCTTGTAATACGGCTTATCTTTTAGCTAAAAACGGCTACAATATTATTACCGGTGCTGGTCAGGGCATAATGGAGGCAGCTAACAAAGGCGCCAACAAAGCCAAAAAGCCATCCATCGGCCTTAACATCCTTATTCCCCAAGAGCAGGTCCCCAACCCTTACATAAACTATCTTATGGAATTTAGATACTTCTTTGTCCGCAAAGTGATGTTTACTAAATATTCTTATGCTTCAGTTGTCTTTCCCGGCGGCTTTGGCACTTTAGATGAGCTTTTTGAGACTTTAAGTTTAGTCCAGTCTCAGCGTATTGAACCGATACCGCTGGTTTTGGTTAATCAGCATTATTGGAGCGGCCTTATTGACTGGTTTAGGCAGCGCCTGATAAAAGAAGGCACAATTAATAGATCGGACTTAAAGCTATTTAGGATCGTAAATGCACCCGGAGAGGTTCTCTCAGCCATAAGAGAGTTCTATCAAGGAAAACCCGGCTGGGAAGCAAAAAAATGAACCCAATTTCTGCATTAGCAGAACTAAACAGAAAAATATATTATTGGGTCCACGTTTAGTAAGAAGGGAATCAAAGCATAGGCATCAAGATATAACTAGCGTTTTAACGACCACAGTTTAGGAGCAGAGTAGTGAAAGGGTTTTTGCGTATCTGGAAGGAGCTAGATCTTCAGGAGATAGAAAAAAGCCTGATTGTGGTTGGTGAGCTTTCCAGCGAATGTTTCAGCTGCCATAAGCTAGGCATAGAGCTTAAAACCAGAACTTGCCCCAATTGTGGAACATTTTTTAAGTATATGAGCTTTCGACGCAAAGTCCAGCCCAACTTCCTTAAAAAGCTAAAAGAAGAGCAGCCAAGGCTAATTCTGATTGATTTTGACGACTTTAAACGAGTCCTTGGCAAACGCGATGCCCGCAAGTTGCTAGATATCTGAAAAAATTTACAGTTTTTACAGCCTCGCCTATTTTTCCATTATTTCCATTCACAAACCCTTATTTTTGCGCTAGAATATTATATTATACAAGATTCGTTGTTTTTTTGCCATAACTGCCATAACTGTAATAACTGTTAATTAAGGAGGAAGGATGACTAATGAGATTTTAACTGCTGGCGATGTTTGTGAATATTTAAAGATACCGCGCTCAACTCTGTATAAACTTTCCCGAGACAAAGCTATTCCGGCTTTTAGGGTTGGCCGGCACTGGCGTTTCCGGAGGGAGAAGATTAAAGAGTGGGTGGAAAGGCAGGATAAACCAAGAGTCGAAGCTTAAGATTATGTGGTACTGGCTATTTAAGTTTATTTTCAGATTTTTATTCAATATATTTTTTAGATTTAAGGTTGAAGGCTTATCTAATTTACCGCAGGACTCTAACTTTATAGTAGTTGCCAATCATTCAAGTTACTTAGACTCTTTATGTATTATGGCAGCTCTGCCGCGGAGAATTTACTGTATAGTAGCAAGGTTTCTTTATGGGGTATTTTTAGTAGGATGGTTTTTAAGAAGAATAAAAGCAGTTCCTTCAGGCAAATCTTCACATAAAGCAGCTGATTTGTTAAGCCGGCATAAAAACGTTGGTTTATTCCCCGAAGGAAGAATCAGCCGCGATGGAAGGCTTGGCGAGTTTAGAAGAGGAGTGGCTCTCTTGGCGGTTAAGACCGGAAGACCGATTGTTCCTTGTGCAATTTTGGGGACCTATCAGGCCCTTCCTTACGAGGCGAGATTTCCTAAATTATTTTCACCGATAAAGGTAAAAGTTGGAAAGCCGGTATATCTGTTGAAAGAGTTTGACGATGAGATAGATGATCTCTATTTACAGGAAGGTATTTTTAAAGTCAGAAACACAATAAAGGAGATTCATAATGAGAAATAAAGATTTAGTAAAAATAACTGTTTCCCGGATTATACCAGTTGATATTCGTAAAGCCATTCGTTTTATAACTAAGGTTGAGGATTTTCCTAAATATATACCTTCGGTTAAGGAGGCAGAGGTAGTTGAAAGGCAACGCAACAAGATGAAGACAAAGTGGCGGGTGCAAATTGACAGTCTTCCGGTAACCTGGACCGAAGAGGACGTACTTAACATTAGCCGAGGCACGATTAATTTTAAAGCTATTGACGGCGATTTAGAAGCCTTTAGCGGCCAATGGAAGTTTAGGCCTAAGCCTAAAGGAACTCAAGTTACCGTAACCGCACGTGTCGGAGTTGATATCCCGGCGATTAAGGATTTTGCTAAGGTTTACATAGAAAAGATACTGACCAGGAACTTTGAAGCTATACTCAGCGCTGTAGAAAGCCGCTTAATTTCAATGAAATATAAAAGTTATAAAAGCGGCGAAACTGAACAGATAGCTGGTTTTGGAATTATCGGTCATTTGTATAATTTTTATCATCTAGAGAGCTGCCTTAAGATGTTAAACCCCGACTTTAAGATGCCTTCGCGGGAATTCTTAGGCCAGCTTTTCAATATTACCCCTTCGTTTAAGCTTTATGATATTGTAGATTTTAAATCTAAGCGTAAATCCACTGTAAGCGGATGCTTTATAGTGGCTACTTTTATTCCTGATTTAATCGAAAAAGACATCTGGACCATATTTTCTAAAGTTGTCCGGGCCTGCAAAATTGCTGAAAAGCACGGCGTAGGCATAGTTACTTTAGGCGGCTTTACCTCAATAGTAGCTGAAAGAATCGGCCAGCAGATCAGCGAGCTGGTTGATGTGCCGATAACTACCGGCAATACTTTTACTGCGGCAATGACCTTAGAGGGAGTTTTAAAAGCGGCCAGATTAATGAAGCTTGATATTTCTTCTTTAAAGGTAGCCATAATCGGAGGAACTGGCGATATCGGAAGTGCTTGTGCAAGAGTGTTGAGTGATAAGGTTAAACAGCTTACTATAACCGGCCGTACCAAATCCCATTTGCGCCGCTTAAAGGCTGAGCTGGCTAAGAAACGTAAAGCCCGTATAGTTGCTACCACTAACAACAAAGTGGCGGTAGAAGATGCTGATATTGTGATTGCTGCTGCTAGTGCTACAGCTTCGATAATATCAGTAGATTGGTTTAAACCCGGGGCAATAATCTGCGATGTCGGCTATCCTAAGAATATCTCCTATACCCCTACTGGCAGAGAAGATATTCTTATTTTTTCCGGCGGATTAGCTAAGAGCCCAACTGCGATTAAGATTCCGATTGATTTAGGCTTGCCTAGCCCGGAAATCATCTACGGCTGTTTTGCTGAAGCAATAATTCTTTCTTTAGAAAAACGCTATGAGAACTATAGTTTCGGCCGGGGAAATATTACTCCCGAAAAGATCGAAGAGATAAAAAATCTCGGCCAAAAACACGGTTTTGAAGTATCCCGGTTCTGGTGGGGCGATAAATTAGTTGAGGAGTCAGATATAGAAAAGATAGGCCAAGGCCTAAATTTAGTTAGTTGATAAATGGGCAATACCTTACCTGCTAAATTACGAGAAATAGCCAGTCAAGACCCGGATAGGGTTATTATTGAGCAAGATAAGGCTTCTGGTTACACCTATAAACAGTTTTATGATTGCTCGCAAGCTATAGCCGGCAATTTAATTAATTTCGGTATAAAGAAAGGCGACTGCATAGCTATTGTTTTAGAAAACCGGCCAGAGTGGGGAATGATCTATTTTGGTATTGTTTCCTCAGGTGCAGTGGCGGTTCCGATTGACCCTCAATCATCTTTAGAAGATTTGCAATATATCTTAGAAGACTCAAGAGCAAGAATAGTTTTTACTTCTTCTAAACTGTTTACTTTGTTTAAGGGCTTTTCCTCTCTAGATAAGATAATAACTCTTGATTGTCAGCAGAGTTCGGCAAAAGTTATTCCTTTTTCAAAATTAACTAAGGGTTCATTACCATCAGGCAATGAATCAGTTGGCGAAAAAATTCTTCCCGAAGATTTAGCCTCGATTATTTATACCTCTGGCACTACTGCTAAGCCTAAAGCAGTTATGCTTACTCAGAAGAATTTTTATTCTAATTTCGAGAGTCTCAGTAAGTTAGGTATTGTCTCCGACCGCGATAAGGTGTTGTCAATATTACCTTTGCATCATTCATATCCTTTTATGGTTACTTTAATTACCCCTTTGTTTTCCAGGGCTAAAATTATTTATACTCAAAGTCTTAAACCCGATGAACTGCTTAAGTCTTTAAGGGAAAACCAAATTACCATATTAGTTGGTGTACCGCAGCTTTTTTATCTGTTTTATAAGCGTATCACTGAGCAGATAAACAAGATTCCCTTAGTTATCCGGCCGTTTATCTTATTCTTTATTCAAATCTTATCGGGAGTGAGAAAATATCTTAAGCTTAACTTGAGCAAGTTAGTTTTAGGTAATATCCACCGTAAATTCGGAAAAAGTTTAAGGTTTTTAGTCTCCGGGGGCGTTAAGTTAGATGAGCCAGCAGCAAGATTTCTCACTAAACTTGGTTTTACTATTGTTGAAGGTTACGGTCTTACTGAGACTTCGCCGGTAGTAACTTTTAACCGCCTCAACAATCCTAAAATCGGCTCAGTGGGTAAAGCAATTCCTGATGTAAGCGTTAAAATTTTTAATCCTGATGGAAATGGTATTGGAGAAGTAGTAGTTAGGGGACCTAATGTAATGAAAGGTTATTTTCGAGCCGAGGAGGAGACTAGGCAAGTTATTAAAGATGGTTGGTTTTATACCGGGGATTTAGGATTTCTTGATCGAGAAGGTTTACTTTATATTACCGGCAGGAAGAAAGAAACTATTGTTTTAAGTTCCGGTAAAAACGTTTCCCCCCTAGAAGTTGAGGCTCATTATGCCAGGAGCCCTTTTATTAAAGAGTTGTGCGTTTTAGCCGCTGATGATCAAAATCAGACTCTAAAAGCAGTGGTTGTGCCAGCCTTTGCTTATTACCGGGAAATTGGTGAGATAAATATTTATGCGAGGATTAACCGGGATTTGGAGAACTTATCTAAACAACTTCCCGCTTATAAGCGGATCATGGGTTTTATCCTTACTAAAGAAGATCTGCCGCGCACCCGATTGGGTAAGCTTAAGCGATACCAAATCAGAGATAGATATAGCGAGGAGTTAAAGAACAGCCAGCTAAAGGTGAGCCGGAGAAAGGTTGATTCCGACAAAGATACCTTAGAGGTTCTTTGTTCGCAGTTAGGAAAAAAAATTATTGAAATCTTGACTAAAGAGCTAGATCTTAAAGAAAAAATAGGTTTAGACGATCACTTAGAGTTAGATTTAGGCATTGATTCTTTGGGCCGAGTTGAACTGCAGGTAGCTTTGGAGAACAGCCTAAAAATTACTATACCCGACTCTTTAATCAGGGGCGTGTTTACGGTTGGAGAAGTTATTCGAGAGCTTGAGGAGTTGATGGCCAAGTTAGTGCCAGCAAGCTCGAAAACCTTAGGGCCCAAAGCTACCTCCTGGGCTGAGCTTTTAGCTAAAAATCCTCCTGAGGATATAGTTAAAAAGATAAACTTAAATCCTTCTTGGTTGGCTAATCTATTTATATTCTTAGGTTATAAAGGGCTTTACGTTATGTTTAAAGTATTTTGGCGGTTTAAGGTTTTAGGAAGAGAGAATGTACCTAAACAAGGTTCGTTTGTTGTTTGTGCCAATCATAGTAGTTATTTAGATGCATTCTTAGTAGCTGCTGCTACTCCGCCATATTTAAGAAAGAAAATGTATACCTTAGGTCTTCGGGTTTTCTTTGATTTCCCTTTAATTAGAAATACTACCAGGTTGATTAAAGTTATCTCCATAGACCCTAATACTCACCTGGTAGAATCAATGCAGGCCTGCGCTTATATTTTGCGGGCAGCTAAGGCAATCTGTATTTTTCCCGAAGGAGGAAGGTCTCTTGACGGTGAAGTCGGAGAGTTTAAAAAAGGCATAGCTATATTGGTCGAGGAATTAAACTTGTCTTTGATCCCGGTATATATCAGCGGTTCCTACGAGTCTTGGCCAAGAACAAGGCGTTTTCCTAAATTCCACCCGGTAAAAATTATTTTCGGAAGACCCTGTGATTGTGGTAAACTTAAAAAACAAGGTTTAAGCTTAGGCGCAAGAGATGATTACGAGGCAGTAGCTTTAGGAATAAGGCAAGAGGTTGTAAAACTCAAAGAGAAGCTAGAAGGCTAAAGGGAACAGCTAAATGAATGCAGATGTTGTGATTGTAGGTTCAGGAATCGGAGGAGCTACCGTAGCAAGAGAGTTAGCCAGGCGAGGTAAAAAAGTTTTAGTTGTGGAAAAAGGATATCCATATCCCTCAAAGCGAATTGGCTCTGAGCTGCATGCCTATTTTTTTTATGACAAACATGGATTATGGAGCAAAAGCAAAGAGGGAGTATTCTGCTATCGGACAATGATGGTTGGGGGAACTTCAATTGTTAGTTGTGCCAATGGTGTAAGATCTCT
>CAZFML010000015.1:0-5622 GCA_964519975.1 uncultured Planctomycetia bacterium | reverse complement strand
AAAAGAAGAATAATTGGTGTTGAGAAAGGAAAGAAAATTTTGGAATAGATTTAACAGAGGAATTTCTTGAAGTTGAAAAAGAGCTTAATATCAATCCCGTTCCAGATAGATTTATTGGTAGAGGAACTAAAAAAATTATGGAAGCAGCCCAAAGATGCGGATTCACTATGAGGCCGATGCCAAAATTTATTAATTTTAAAAAGTGTACTTCTTGTGGAAATTGTTTTTTAGGATGTCGCCAAGATGCAAAATGGACTACTTTACAATATCTAAATGAAGCTCAAGATGATAATGCTTCTTTAATTACAGGAATAAATGTTACTAAAATATTAATTTCTAATGGTAAAGCCATTGGGATAGAGGGGTATGATCAAAAACGAAAAAAAATAGAGCTATTCGCTGAAATGATCGTTTTAGCAGCAGGTGGAATTGGAACACCTATAATTTTACAGAATTCCGGAATTAAGGCGGGGAATAAATTGTTTTTAGACCTTTTCAATGTTACACTGGGATTAACTAAAGACAAAGGATTAACAAGAGAGACACCAATGGCTGCAGTAAGTCACAGCCAAAATTTTATATTGTCTCCTTACATAGATAGCTTCCTTGTTTTGGCCTCGGTTCTACCAGCTTGTTTAGGGCCTAATTTAAAAATTCTTATCCACAGAGACTATATACTTGGCGTTATGACCAAAATCAAAGATGATTACTTTGGAAGGGTTAGTAAAGAGGGATTAATAGAAAAAACAGTAACTCCAGATGATTTATCTAAGTTGGAGAAGGGAGCAAATATTTCAAAAGAGATTTTGATCAAAGCTGGGGTTATTCCTAAAACAATAGTGACTACAAAAATTCGCGGGGCTCATCCTGGTGGGACAGCGGCAATAGGTGAGGTAGTCAATAAAAACTTAGAGACAAAAATAAAAGGACTTTTCATCTGCGATGCCAGTGTTTTGCCAACTTCGCCAGGGTTACCACCTATTGTAACAATAATTGCCCTGGCTAAGAAGTTCGTCAAAAACCTTGCCGGTCAGATGAAAAATAAAAGAAGGCTAATATGACTTTAGATATCTATAGTTGGAGCGCATTAGTAACTGCTTTTACTAATTTAGGAATTTCTTCCCTTGTTTATCTTAAAAATAGAGAAGGATTGATTAATAAAATTTTTCCTCTGTATTCTTTAAGTATAGGCTTATGGAGTTTTTGTTGGTTTAAGCAGATTACTTCGACGGATTCAGTAGCAGCTTTAAATTGGGCTAAGGCCTTAACTATAGGTTCTATACTTATTCCTGCTTTCTTCCTGCATTTTGTCTTTGTGGTCTTAAACCTTACCAAAGATAAGAAAAAATTACTTATTGGAAATTATATCCTCGCCTTAATATTTATATATTTTTGTTATTTCACCAATTTATTCATTAAAGATATAGGGCCTATATTTTCATTTAAGTATTATATTAGGCCCGGTCCTGTTTATATGGTGCATTTCTTATCTTTTATAGCTATTACTATTTACGGTGGTTTTCTGCTTTGGAAAGCATCTAAGAAATATATAGGTCTAAAATGTAACCAGGTAAGGTATTTATTTTGGGCTCTTCTAATAGGTTACTCAGGAGGAGTAACTGCTTTTTTTCCAATTTATAAACTTCCTATCATGCCTCCTTTTGCAATATATGCAATCCCTATATGCATCATTATCATTGCCTACACCATTGTTAAATACCGCCTGATGGATATCCGGGTTGCGATTACCCGGACTGGAATTTTTGTGGTGGTTTACACCTTGGTTTTAGGGCTTCCCTTTGTCTTGATCGCTTTTGGCAAACAGCAGCTTATCGGTCTTCTGCAAACCAACTGGTGGCTGGTGCCAATGATTTTAATGGCCGCTTTAGCTACTGCCGGACCATTTTTGTATATATTCTTGCAGAGAAGAGCTGAGAGTATTCTTTTACGTGAGCAGAAACATTACCAAGAAACACTGAAGCAGGCTGGTTCAGAGATGACCCGTATTCATAATGTACAAAAGTTACTGGATTTAATTACTGATACCATTACTCGGGCAGTGCAGGTTTCTCATTGTTCTGTATACTTATTTCAGGTTGATAAATTTATTCTAAAGTCCGGCCGTAACTTAGATAAACATCAGATAAGTTTAATGAATAAAGATGAGCCGTTAATTGTGAATTTGGAAAAACAAAAAGAACCGATTGTTTATGAAGAGATAAAGCAAAAAGCCCGGGAGAATTCTAATTTTGCCTTTGGAGAAGTTGAACGGCAGATGCAGGCTTTGGATGCAACTGTAGTCGTTCCCAGTTTTTCGAAGGGCAGTTTATTAGCTTTTTTCATCTTAGGCAATAAACGTTCTGGCCGGGTATATACTTCAGAAGATTTAGGGGTGTTTTCGGTTTTAGCCAGCCAGGCTGCTTTAGCTATTGAAAACGCCTTGCTTTATGAAAATATCGAAGAACAAGTCAGAAAGAGGACTGCTGAATTAATTGGAGTGCAAAATCAGCTTACTCAAGCAGCAAAGTTAGCTACGGTTGGTACTTTAGCTGGCGGCGTGGCCCATGAGATAAACAACCCTTTAGCTGCTATTTTAACCAATGCTCAGATGCTTCTTGCCTCGGTAGATGAAATTAACGCTGAAGAGGCAAAAGAGTCTTTAGAGCTGATTGAGGAGGCCACTAAACGTTGCCGGGTAATTGTTCGCAAATTAATGGTTTATGCCAGAAAACCGCTTGAGGTTGCCGAGATTTTTACAGTTGATCTTTTAGAAGTGGCTAAAAAGGTAAATTCTTTTTTAGGCTATCAGTTCAAGCAGGAGAATATTGATATTATTATTGAGTCAGAAGATGATCGATATTTAGTTATGGGAAATCAAAACGAGTTAGAGCAAGTAGTAACCAATATAGTTCTCAATGCTAAAGATGCCATAAGGCGGATAAAGAAGAGCGGCCGGGTAGAGATACTCTTATCTAAAAACAATGGTTGGATAAGGCTTGATATTAAAGATGAAGGCTTCGGTATACCCAAAGAGCATATTCCTAAGATATTCGATCCCTTTTTTACTACTAAAGATGTGGGAAAGGGTTTAGGCTTAGGACTTTCGATATCTCAATCTATTGTTGAGAAGTATAAGGGTTCAATTTTTCTTAAATCCGAGGAGGGCAAAGGCACGGCTTTTACTATAAACTTTCCCCAAGCCGGATAAAGAAACTCAAAGCTATTGGGTAGTTAAAATTTACTAACTGGACATTAGGTTTTCGGATATAATAGTATTAGTTAAATAGTCGAAAAATGCAGGATTTTTGGGATGTAAACCAGATAAGGCAGATTTTACCTAAAGACCATCCTTTTCTTTTTATTGACCGGGTAGTTGAAGTTAACCAGCAGGCTAAACGGATAAAATGCTTAAAAAACATAACCGCTAATGAGTATTTTTTCTCAACCCATTTTCCGGTTAAACCGGTTATACCCGGAGCTGTTATTATTGAGGCAGCCCATCAGGCTAGTATTATCCTTTGGGCTATCCTTAATCAAGGTAAAGATAGAACATTTACTTATTGTCTTGAGCGAGTAGAAGCGACATTTTTCAATAAAGTAATGGCCGGCGATCAGCTTAGCCTAGGGGCTGAAGCTGATAAAATCTCGGAAACTGAAGCCAAAGTCAAAGTAGTTGCTTCGGTAGGCGATAAAAAATGTGCCCAAACAACAGTTTTTTTAAAAGTAAGTAAGGGAGGTAGAGATGTCTAAGAGAATCTTAATCATTGAAGATGAGCAGATAATAACTAAAAGTTTACAGCGCCTATTAAAAAAAGAAGGATACACGGTAGATATTTCTAATAGTGGAAGAGATGCTTTAGAAAAGGTAAAGAGCCAGGAGTTTAATTTAATCGTCAGTGATGTCAGGATGCCGGATATGGACGGCATTGAGACCATTAAAGCAATCCGCCAGCACTTAAGTGAAACCAACAAGCAATCTATCCCCGAGATATTAATTACCGGATATGCTGATGAGGCTAAATACAAGGAAGCTTTAGAATTAAAAGTAGGCGGCTACATATATAAGCCCTTTGACATCCAAGATTTTTTAGGGGCAATAAAGAGAAACCTTAATGTTTAAAGGAAAAACTGCTATTATCAGCGGAGCAAGTCGCGGCATTGGCCGGGCAATAGCTTTAAACTTCGCTAAGCAAGGGGCAAATATTTCTTTTAGTTATTTAAAGAGTAAGACCGAAGCTGAGAAACTTAAAGTAGAGATCAACTCTTTAGGCCTAAAAGCTAAAGCCTATCAGCTAGATATAAGAGATTTTGACTCGGTAAATAAATGGGTAAGTGATACTAAAGATTTTTTTGGCGGTTTAGATATCGTGGTTAATAATGCCGGTATTATTATTGATAAGGCTCTTGCCCTTATGGAGCAATCAGACTGGCAGCAGGTTTTAGATACTAATTTAGGTGGTCTGTTCAACTTAACCCGCTCAGCGATTGTTACTCTGATTAAACAAAAGTCAGGAAACATAATCAATATCACCTCAGTGACCGGTATAGTTGGTATGGCTCGTCAGACTAACTATGCCGCTACCAAAGCCGGAATCATTGGTTTTACCAGATCGTTAGCCAGAGAAGTTGCTGCTTATAATATTAGAGTTAATGCTATTGCTCCTGGATTTATTGAAACTGATATGTTGGCTAGTTTAAACGATAAATACAAGGGCGAGGCTAAAAAGGGAATTGCTTTAGGTCGCTTTGGAAAGCCTGAAGAGATAGCTGGAATAGTTGCTTTCTTAGCCAGCGAGAAGTCAGGGTATATTACTGGTCAGGTGATAGTTGCTGACGGTGGCTTAACGATGCTTTGAGTCTATGGATAAACGTATAGTAATTACCGGAGTAGGAGTGTTAGCGCCAAACGGAATTGGCAAGCAGGCTTTTTGGCAGGCGCTCAAAGAAGGAAAATCGGGAATAAAGCCGATTACTATTTTTAATCCCGGATTTTTTAAAAGTAAGCAAGCCGGTGAAATTTCTGATTTCAATGCCGAAGAGTTTTTAGGCTCTAAAGGCTTACAGAATATTGACCGGGCAACAAAACTGGTTTGTTCAGCAGCTAAGTTAGCCTTAGAAGATTCAGAACTACAGATTACCGAAAGAAATACCGATAACATCGGCGTAGTTACTGGAACTACCCTTGTTCTTTGGAATATAGCTGAGTTAAGCCGGGAGATGGTAGAGGATGGGCCGCAGTTTGTCACTGCTGGTATTTTTCCCGGAACTACCATGAATAGCGCTTCCAGTCAAATCTCGATTCGTCACAAAATCAAAGGATTTAATACTACTATTTCAACTGGTTATACTGCCAGTTTAGATGCTTTAAAATACGCGGCAAATTTTATCAAGCTTAACCGGGCCAAGGTAGCTTTAGTGGCTGGGGTCGAAGGCCTAACCTTTGCCGGATTTACTGGTTTTTATAAGATTGGTTTTTTAGCTGGCATAAATGGCCAAGAGCTTTCTTGTCCTTTTGATAAAAGAAGAAACGGAATTGTTCTAAGTGAGGCAGCAGTGGTTTTAGTTATTGAGGATGAGGAGTACGCTAAAGCCAGAGGAGCTAAAGTTTATGCCGAGCTGGCA